>USSR01000008.1 GCA_900557355.1 uncultured Bacteroides sp. | reverse complement strand
GATAAGCACTTACCCAAGGCTCTTCTCCGGCAGCTTTTTTATCCCGGATACGCTGGAAGTCTTCCTCTGTATGCAACCCTTCATGCAGCATAGGTTCCGTTGACGGTTTAAGTTCAACCTGTTCCAAATTTACGTTATTATCAGGAAGAGGAATTTTATTCAAATCAGTTTCCACATTGACACCCGGAAGGTCAATGCCGTCCCCACATCCTACCAAAAACAGGGTAGCAAATACTGCGGTTATATAATATATCTTTTTCATCATATTTTTGGTTTAATGGTACACCATATCTACCATTGATTACGGTGCACCCAATTATAGTTTATTGCTCTACTAACTCTAATTTGAAATTATCTATCTTAGCCCGTCCTTGTTTTACTGTAATCGTACATACAAAACCAATGACAACATCGGTAGGCTCTTCAACAAGAATATCAACTACTACATCACCCGTACCCGAAATAGAAGCGTTTGCCAGACTCTTACTTGGTATATCACTCGTATTTGCCATCTCATTACCTTTACAAACCGCAACATAACCGGTAAAACCTCTGCCGTCATATTCATAAACATGTGCCGTCAACTTATATTTTCCTTTTTGAAGATGAGAAGTCTGATATACCTTACCATCATTTTTAGGATTGTCAAATCCCCAATCTGTTTGTAAAGCCAAACCTGCATCACTTCCATCACCATATTTCGTTTTAAATGCCAAATCAACAGCAGCACCTCCTTCACCAGCAGTCAAGTTAGAGTTCTGAACTATCCAATAAGCAGCTTTTGCCCACTCTCCTTTTTTATGGAATCCTTTATCTCCACCTTCTTTTACATATTCAAAAGGCTGTTTATAGTTCATGAGTACATATTGAGAAATATCTCCATCCGTCGGCAGAGGTCGCAATATATCACTCTCTACGGGTTGTGCAATACCTTCAAACACCATTGTTACTTTTCCACCATTGAAACCTTGCGGAACCGTTACAGTAATAGAAGTCGTAGTAATCTCTTTAACCGTAACGGGTACGGATATTCCCTCAAAAGTAACTGTAACAGAATTCTTATCCGTTCCAAAACCTTTTCCTGTAAATGTTATTTCCTGTCCGGCTTTTACTAATGTGCCATTAGGATAAATATACGGTGTTTCAACAGAAGTGATTTCCGGAGTTTCCCAAACCTCAAATGTGCCCGATTCGCCCATCTCTATTTCCTTACCCTGAATTATCAGTTTAATCTTCACCGGAGCTTCAGATGAAACTCCTTTGGGAACATTCACTACGATATTACCTTTATCATTCAGTGTCACTTTATCACAAACTGTTTCTCCGAAAAAGACCTGAATATTTTCAGCTTTCGTACCAAAGTTCTGACCAATGATCGTTACTTCCGCATTAATATATCCGGCTTTCGTTGAAATGCCTGTTACTGTCGGCATCGGTAATACCGTATATTTCAACTGTGTCCCGATAGTTTCAAACGGAGTAATGACAGTAATTGTATAATCTCCGGCTTCCAACGAAGCAGGTACAGTGAGTGGAATACTCTTATCCGTCAAATTATCTGTATCTATTGCAGCTTCTACAGGTTCTCTGCCAGCTTTAGAGAAAGTTACTTTCAAAGGCTCCAACCCTTCAACAGACTTATCCAGCAATTCTTGCACAAGATTGGTTCCTGTTATTGCAAATTTACTGCCAGCAAAACCTGATGGAACCGGTTCGTCTTCCTTAGGAGTATCAAGCGTTGCATGCTTCAACACAGTGAAAGGATAAGAAGCCAAATCAATCGTTTGTTCTGCCATAATAAGTGTCATAACTCCACTGACAGCTGTCTCGGGAACTTTGGCCGTAAATTCGGTATCAGTAGGTGTACCCACAATCTCTGCCTTGTCTGTGGAAGTCCCGAAAGTCAAAGTATACAGTGTTTTAGAAGAAACAAATTCTTGTCCTTCGAAAACGATACTGGCACCCGGAAAACCATAAGAAGGTTTCACTACGCTGACACCCGGCTTACCAAGTACACGATAAACTAGATCAGTCTCCACACGTTGCCCGAAAACCTCAACGGTTATCTTTCCGTTTGTTGCCGATTCCGGCACTTTCGCAAGGATAGCATCATCGGCGCAGGAGACTACTACTGCCTCCTGGGAACCGATAAATACTTTCACATCTTCTGTTATGATACCAAAATCACTGCCACTAACGGTAAACTCATTCCCAACATATCCTTCTACGGGATCTATCTTTGTTACAGTCGCCACAGGATCAGTGTAACTCATTGGAACAATTTCTTCATTATCCTCGTCACAAGCAGCTAATGCGAAAAGCGAGAGAAAAACGGGAAACAGATAGTTATATATTTTCTTCATAATCTTAATTATATTATCACGATGAATTACTCTTTTTTCTTTTTCCACATCATTCAAGAATCAATTTCAATTCTGTCACCTTAAAGTATGAATTACCTTTAGCCAGAGAAGTCAGGAATCCAATGACAACATCCGTTGTCTCCGTCACTTCAAATGAAGGTGTAACCAACGTACCCGAATCATTCGCTGTTCCCATTTTATCATAGGCCACATAAACTCCATTTAGTTGCTCAAGATCAGCGACATTCGGTATATCACTTTCACTATCTCCTTTAGCTATCAATACGGAAATAAAGTTCCCCGCATCAGTAACTACCAATGTATATGCATAAGTGACTTCCAGTCTGTATTTACCAGGACGGAGCGTAGCAACCTGCCACATTTTCCCATTCGTATAAGCTTCTTTATCCCATCCATTCTGGAATGCTAACGTTAAGCCTTCTTCTGATTTATATTGCATTCCGGAAACAGTCGTATTGCCTTTTGCATTGAACGATGCTGCATTTTGATTCCACACTGCCGGAGTCCACCATTCACCGTTCTTCCAACTTTCATCATTTGCCTTGGCAAACGGCTGCTTATAGTTTTGAAGATAAAGCACTGTCACATCACCCTTCGAGTTAGGATTGAACATTGCACCACCTGTCATTGTATATCCGTGAATAGTCACAGTCACACTACCTGTCTGATAATCAGCAGGAGTTGTCGCAACAATAGTAGACTCATCCACCAGCTCAAATTCGGCCGGCGTTCCATTGAAACTAACAGAAATATCGGATGGATCCGTACCAAAGTTTTCACCTGTTATAGTGACCTTGTCTCCCGTATCGGCTACCCCTTCACCGTCTTCACTATCAGAAGTCACTGTAATGACACGTGGCGTAGGCAGTACTGTATAATGACCGATATTCTCCACCTTTTTATTATAAATCTGTAAAGACAGATTGCCTGTTACTGCAGTTTCCGGCACTTCCACTACCAAACGGTTATTTTTGCAATCGAGTACTTTATTGGATTGGGCTTCACCGAAGAAAACTTTCACTGCTTCAGCACGGTCACCAAAATTGGTTCCCGTAATAACTACCTGTGTAGTGACATATCCGTCCGTAGGATAAATGCTCTCCACTACTGGCACAGGATAATCATAAACTCTATACTTGGGGTCTTGCTCACAACCGGAGAAAAGTGCGGAAACACAAGCAAGTATTGCCAAGTGAAATGTATATTTGAATAAAAACTTCATATAATCTATGGTATTATACGTTAAACGATTGAATGATTAATATCCTGGATTTTGTACCAGATTTGAATTCAGGTTGATTTGATTTCTTGGAATCGCCCACAAATAATCTCCCTTAGTAAATGCGCAGTCGGATGATTTGAGGAGCACTACACAAGGTAATTTGCCTTTACCTGTTTCCACTTCTTCCGTCCCCTTCGTAAAGATAGCCGGATTGAAAGCACTGGTAGCATTCCCGTTTTCGTCTATAAATGCCGTCGGATAGCTGGCATTACCTACTACCGCACCGCAACGAGACTCATTCAGATTCTTCTCCGCAATACCCCAACGTTTCAGATCGTCACAACGGAAACCTTCCATATAGAGTTCCAAAGCACGTTCACGGCGGATCTCATCCAACATTACCTGATTGACTGTCTTACTCGCATTTGCCGGCACTCCTTCCTGAATTCGCTTTGCCAATGCATTTGTTAGGTTAGCAATTCCCGCACGGGCACGGATTTTATTTATCGACTTATTCAACTGGTCATCTGATATTTCACCATAGCGTTCCATCACAGCTTCGGCATAGTTCAAGTATACTTCTGCCAACCGAAGTACCGGATAATTGGCCGATTCATCTTTACTTTGGCGTTGAATATCGGTAATAGCAAACTTGGAAACACCATACCCACAGTTCTCAACTGTCAGGCTCGTAGCATATGAACCTACATAAGAAGTCAAACGGAAATCCCGATTCTGAAATTCGTCCCCCGGATTCTTATATCCCTGGAACTTATCAGACATGCTGACCGGAAGCCCGTCAGTGCATAAAAACATATCAATCAATTTCCGGCTGGGACGCATATCCGTATAAATCACCTGATTCAAATCTACCTGTCCTTTACGCGTTTCCTGACTATATACAGAAGCGATGATAAATTCCTTGTTCGTCGCTCTTCCGGCACCGGCAGGATTACTGGCTTCTTCTTCAATATTAAACAGGTAACGATTGCTCATATTTCTCATAGCTGCAACATTGTTATAATTCCAAAGGGAATAAGCAGCATCTCCCATCACTGTTTCGGATAATTGAACGGATTCTTCCAGAAAAGCATTTACCTGATCGGAAGCCGGACCGGCAGAACCTTCAAAATCAGTAGAAGTACCATTGTACTTACGCCAGGTAGCTTCATAAAGTAACACGCGAGCCTTAAATGCCTGTGCAGCCTGTTTGCTGATTTTACCTTTGTCGGCAGAGGTTATATTCTGTTCCAACGGCAACCCAGCAATAGCCTCATCCAAATCGGAGAGAATCAAGTTGACAACCTCATAACGGCTGTTACGTTTTCCATATAACTCCGGTGAAGTCACGTCGAGAACTTTCGTAACGACAGGCACTCCACCAAAAAACTTCAATAAGTAAAAATAGTTATAGGCACGGAAAAAATGACCTTCGGCTAATTCTTTTTTAATATCCGCTAAATTACCTGTATAGGAAGAAACTGCTCTTTCAAACATGTGATTAGTGGCACGAATATTACCATAGCAATTACCCCAACGGCTATCGTCATTAGGAACTCCCATCACACCGGTCCCCACACCATACGAATATCTGAAACAAGTAGAAAGATCGGATGCCGCATCCATGTGATCGAATATACTTCCATAGGAAGACTGCCATCCCAATAATTGCCCGTAAAGCCCGTTAGCATATTCACGGAAATGCTCCGGAGTTTTGAAATAAATCACATCTGTCTTGGCATCCAGTGGTTCCAAGTCAAGGAACGTATTCACGCATGAAGAAAATCCCAATGCGCAGGTGCAAATTAATATATAGTTCGTTATCTTTTTCATATCTTCTATTCTGTATTTAATTTTCCATAGCTACTATAAAGTGATGTTCAGACCGAACGACCAAGTACGTGCAAACGGGTATCCACTGTTGTTGGAGGCTGCTCCCATTTCCGGGTCGAAACCGTCTCGAATACTGGTAGCTTCCCATAAATCATTACCAGAGAAGTAAACACGTACTTTTTCCAGTTTCACCTTGCGAGTCCATATCTGCGGCAATGTGTAGCCGACTATTAATGTTTTCAAACGGATATAGCGGTTATTCTGCATCATAAAGTCGTTATTCTGATAATTCCAGCGTGCGAGATTCGCATTGGTAGTCAAGCGAGGGAATTCAGCATTCGGATTGCTCTCTGTCCATGTCTTTCCCAAATATGTCGGGTTCTGATTGGCAGTACGTGTTTGAAAAGGATAAGCCATCCAGTCATTACGGATAACATACTGCTTGCCGACACCTTGGAACATTGCGTTCACATCAATACCTTTCCATGATCCTCCCAGTGTGAAACCGAAAACAAAATGTGGATTGGAGTCACCGAGATATTGCAAATCGCTATTCTCATTCCCTGCACCGGAAATCTTATAATCACCATTCAAATCCAAACGTTTGGTATCACCCGGACGCAACCGGCTTGCACTTCCTGCTCCTACACCAGTCAAATCTTCTTTACCCTCTCCATAGAGTGCATAATAGCGGTCTACTTCTGCCTGATCTTTAAAGTAACCATCTGTGCGATAAAGGAAGTACGAATTCAATGGATACCCATTCACGGCTGCATTCCAACCAGCCCCATAAGAATCTGCTCCTTCCATCTCTTTCAACAGACTCTTTGTATCACCAATATTAAAGTTGGCATAGTAAGAAAAGTCTTTAATCTGATCGCGCCATCCAATAGTGAATTCCCAACCTTTTACATTCAAATGACCACTATTCGTTTTAGGAGCTTTACCTCCTAATACACCCGGATATGTGACATTTACCAACATACCGGTATTATCTTTTATAAAATAATCGAATGTAGCTTTCAAACGATTATCGAAAAAGTTAAGATCGATACCAAAGTTTTTCTGTGAAACTTTCTCCCAAGTACGGTCATAAGAAATTAAACCGCCAAAACCTGAAGATACCTGATTGGCAGGTATAGTTCCAAAACCGGCTGTTCCAAGAGAGACAGTAGACACATAATCGTAATCACCCAGCCCGACATCATTACCCGAACTACCGTAACTTAAACGCAACTTACCAAAAGAAAGAACAGGTTTTAAAAATTCTACAAATTGTTCTTCCGAGAATGCCCATCCCAAAGAGACAGAACCAAAGCTTTTGAAACGATAACCGGGAGCAAACTTGGAATTTCCGTCACGACGCCCCATCAATTCAACCATATATTTTTCCGCATAGTTATAATTCAAACGGGCAATATATGAATAGGTACCATTATGAGTCTTTCCTCCACCGTTACCCTGTGTACCCGTAGCCAAATTCAAATCGTAAATTCCGGCATCCTCAAACTTCTCACGGGCGGTAACAACTTTCTTAGTCACCCATTTCTCGGCATTGATGCCGAACATAGCATCTATATTATGTACTTCGGCAAATGTACGCTTATATTTCAATAACCCTGAATAGTACTGATACCGGGCATTATTTGCCTGTACCAAATATCCCGGCTGATGGGAATCTTTAAAATTCAGCACATCTTGCGGAGTACTAAGGGTTTGTGTTGTTTCATATACTAACTTCGCCGTCTGCTCGCCGAACCAATTGTAACACTGTACCGGAAGCGAATAGCGTTCTCTGCGATATTCCTCATTTTGAAATGAAGCAGTACCCTCGAAAGTGATTCCTTTCCAAATATCCACCAATGCTTTAAAATCGACACGAGTAGTCAACTTCTCTCTCTCGTCACGTCCACCATCCGTTGTAGCTGCTGCCGCATTGCGATCACCTACATTACCGAAGTTAGCGTACCATTGTCCATAGGGATTTTTTGCCGGGAAAAACGGAGCATCGTTTCCGTAAAGTGTACGGTCGATACCATGTGTGGGTGTTTCGGTATTTGTTTTAATCATACTGGCTAAAGTCTCCAGTTTGAACCAATCAGTCAATTTGATGCCGTAGTTTAAGCGCAAGTTCAACTGTTTCTGTCCGTCATAGGCTGTAGCCAGATTAGCCTGGTTATCAGCATAAGCTAATGAAATGCGGTAATCGGATTTATCCGTAGAACCTGCTACACTCAAGTTATGCTGGTAAGAATAACGGCGGGCAAACAATTCATCCAGGCGATTGGCATTACCAACGAACATCGTACCCCAATCGGCTACAGTCGACTCATAAATACCTTCAATGCCTTGAGCCATCTTCTTCAGGTTTTCTTCTCCCCAGCCCCACCAGTCATGTTCCGGCATTTCTTTATTGGCTTCCAGCCACATGGAAGCATATTCCTGCATACTGGGAGAGAAAGCCATAATACCATTGGTAGTGAAACGCATATTGAAGCCATAATCAACCGTTGTCTTGCCTTTACCTTTTTTGGTAGTTACCAAGATAACGCCATTAGCTGCTTTCGCCCCATAAATGGAAGCTGAACCGTCTTTCAATACACTAATATTCTCAATATCATCCGAGTTTAGATTTTGGAATGACTCTGAATTCAATACGGGTACTCCATCCACAATAATCAACGGACTACCGCCATTGACAGATGTCAGACCACGAATCTGGAAATTTAAACCTTCATTACCCGGACGTGAGGAAGAACGAGTGACTACCAAACCCGGAGTGGCTCCTTGCAGAGCAGCACCGACATTGGTAATGGCACGACTTTCCAATACCTGGCTACCAATTTGTTCTACCGCCCCTGTCAACGTCGCTTTTTTCTGCGTGCCATAACCCACTACAACAACCTCGTCCAGTGCATTATTATCTTCCTTTAATACCACTTTAAAATCAGAGCGGCCATGAAGGTTAATAATCTGATCTACATATCCGATATAGCTAACTTTTATCTGTTTGGCATCAGCAGGAATATTCAGCGTAAACCGACCGTCAATATCGGTAATTACTCCTGCATTGCTTCCTATGACCACTACATTACAACCAATCAGTGGTTCACCATTCGCATCTGTCACAAGTCCTTTGATGGTGCGGCCCGTCTGGACTACCATCAAACTCTCTTCTACAGAATCATTTGCATAGAGCAATACACCGGGCGAACCACCCAGCAGCATGGCGAAAGCCAATGCGACTCCTTTTGAACATAAGAATTTGGATTTAATTTCCATAATACTATTAAATTGTTAAAGTTAATATGTGTTTTTCCGAATCTGGTATTTAACCGACTTTGGAGAATTCATTTTTCAAATAAGTACGAACCGTTTTACGAGCCAGTAATAATTGACATTCTACTGTACGGGGAGATAAGGACAGCTTTCCTGCAATGGCAGGACAAGAGAGTTCATGATTGAAACTAAGTTCATAAATCTGACGGCGTTTAACAGGAAGAGCTTCCATAACCAGGTCATGCATCTTCTTTAGTTCACGAAAATGAATGGTATCTTCTGTGGTATTCCGACTGGTGTCTTCCATCCTATTATATATGTAGGCGACGAAATCTTCCTGTTTATAATAACGACGGATTTTATCGGTTACTATATTGCGAGCGATGGTAAAAAGCAAAGACCAGACTGTATCTTTGTTCACGAATACCCTGTGTTCCCATAAGCGGACAAAGACATCCTGTGCCAAATCTTCCGCTTCATGCGGATGGCAAATGCGGATAGCGATATAGTTCTTGATATACTCCTTATATTTAAGATAGCATTCAGAGAAGAAGTCGTCAAATGTAGCTTGCTGTTTATTCATGGCATTAAATTTATCCGTTTAACGATGATACAAAAGTAGGAACAAGTTTCAAATTCAAATACCACAAAAGTAACAGATAACAAAACTATCGTAACAAGCGTGTATTTTTGCAAAAACTTCCCATTTCATCGGGATAAATCTAACCGTTACACCAATAAAAAAGGGGATGTCGTTACATTTGACGACTCCCCTGTTCTTATATTTGCATGGATGAAAGCTTTCATCCGGAAGGATTCATTATTTATTTTCCTGTGATGCCTGGAAATCCGGTATACGTTTTACGTTCGCACCTTTCATCACACCTCTTTTGATCGCTTCATTCGTATCGGTGATTTCTTTCTTCACACGTTTATAGTATTCTTTTGTCAGTCCTTTCTCTACTGCTTCCGATTCTGTTACTGCCCAAAGATACTGATAATCCATCAACATCAAATCCGGTGCCACTATTTTAAAGAAAACACTATCATTTGCAAATTTTTCACGTAAGTCTCCCAAATAGATGGTATCTGCAGGATTTACCTCCTTAACATTTGCATTATTTTTTGAACTGCTACCTCCGCAAGAAGATAACATCAAACCTCCTACCAATGAAATTAAAACTAATACTTTCATATCAACATATATTATAAAATAAAACTTTTTCTGCTCCAATGTGAACAAGATCTTACAATTATCTCACTTATTGAGCGCAAATGTAATAATTAAACTACAAACACAAACACAATGTCATTCTTTTCTTCCCGATTCCTCGGCATATTGCTTGGGAAGCATCCCGAACATTTCTCTAAAACACTTCGAGAAATAGCTGGGTGAACTGAATCCTACCCGGTTCGCTATTTCAACAATCGGCAACTGACTTCCTTGTAATAATTGTGCCGCCCGTTTCAAACGGATGCTGCGAATAAAGTCTGTCGGTGTGTGTCCGGTGATGGATTGCAGCTTGCGGTAAAGGCTCATACGCACCATACCCAAATCGCCACTCAATTCTTCTACGCCATATTCCGGATTGTCCATGTTCTTTTCTATGTATTCCAGACACTTCTGTATGAGCTGTTCGTCTACTGAAGTAATGGTGATAGCACTCGGATTTACTTCTATGTTTTTACGGAATTCCTGTTTTCTCTTTTCCTGCTGCTCTATCAGCTTTTCAATGCGTACCATCAGCATATCAAAGTTGAAAGGTTTCGACATATAAGAGTCTGCTCCTACTTCATAGCTGTTAATCTTGATATCATCGGCAGTACGGGCTGTCAATAATATCACAGGTATATGGGAAGTCTGCACGTTCGTCTTGATCCGACGGCAAAGTTCGATACCGTCTACTTTCGGCATCATAATATCGCTGATAATCAGGTTCGGATTTTCCTCTATCGCTTTTCGCTCTCCTTCCTCGCCGTCTGCCGCTTCAATGATTTGATAAAAATCTTCTAACTGTTCTTTCAGGAAAGTACGGAATTCCTGATTGTCCTCCACTAACAACAGTTTCTTCAGGTTATCATCGACTGTAGATGTAGTGGTTTCTTTCTCTTTAATGTCTGGTGTTTCCGTTCCGATGATTTCTTCCGGCAGTTCGTTCGGTTCCGGTTTCAGGTCCATCGGCAACCAAACGGTGAATACTGATCCACGATCTATCTGACTGTCCACTTTAATACGGCCACCATGTATATTTACATATTCCCTTACCAAATGAAGTCCGATGCCACTGCCTATTTTTTCGTCCCCTTCATTTCCTACCTGATAGAAACGGTCAAAGATATAAGGAAGGTCTGATTCGGATATTCCGATTCCAGTATCAGATACGGATATTCTCACGTAGTTTCTTTCTTCTATCTCTTCTGTCGCGAGCTGTAAGTTCACTGTGCCTCCCTGCGGTGTATATTTGAAGGCGTTGGACAAGAGATTATTCATAATCTTATGTACCTTATCCCGGTCGAAGAACATATAAAGCGCTCTATGTTCAGATTGGTTCACAAAGTTAAGGTGCTTCTCTACTGCCATTGGCATGAAGTTGTTATAGGCAGAAACAATAAATTCCTCCATATCGCCGTTCATCAGATGCAACCTCTCTCCTTTCATTTCCAGTTTGCGGAAATCGAGTAGCTGATTCACCAATGACAATAGGTTTTGAGCATTCTTATAGATGGTATTCAGTTGCTTTTTCATCGCATCGTCTGTCAATCGACGTATCACCATGTCTAATGGCGTGATAATCAATGTCAGCGGAGTGCGGAGTTCATGGCTTATATTTGTGAAGAAGCGGAATTTCATCTGATCCAGTTCTTCTTTCTGCTTCAACGCTTCCTCTTCTTGCATACGAATCATCTTCTGCCGGTTGCGGCGGTTTATTACGTAGATCAGCCCGAAGATTAAGAGAATAACTAAAATTACATAGAAAATACGAGCGGCCAGTGTATCCCAGAACGGGGGATGAATGACAATTTTGAATGCAGACTCCGGTCCCCATATCCGGTCGTTTCCGGCAGCGGACACACGGAAGATGTATTCGCCCGAAGGGAGATTATTATAGACCACACGTCCTTGTCCATTCTCAAAAAGGGTTTCCGTCCATTCTTTGTCAAATCCTTCCAGTTGGTAACGGAAAGAGGTTTGAGAAGGATTAGGGAAGTTCAGACCAGAAAACTCAAGTGTGATATAGTTCTCATCATATTTTAATTGTACTTCGTCCGAATAACTTAATGCTTTATCAAATAAGACACGTCCGTTATATGCTTCGCCCGAAACAACCGGAACATTAAACAAGCGGAATGAAGTAAACAGAGGACGATTGAGGCACTGATTATCTATCATGTTTTCTGGTGAGAAAGCAATAAAGCCGTTCATCAGCCCCAGGAAAAGCTGATTGTCCCTGGTCATTAACGAAGGGAAACTATATAAATCATCCTGACGGATTTCATCTTCCGACAGACAGCTGATTACATGAAAGCTGTATTTATCTGCTCTTCTGTCTACTTTTATCTTATAAATAGAAGTGACTGTCGAAATCCATATATCATGGTTCTTATCTTCCACTACGTTCAGGATAGCTTTAGACAGACCTTCTTCTTTCCCTAATGTGTAGCTTTGCCCATTGTAAGTCAAAACGCTCAAGCCATATTGTGTAGCAAACCATAAAGTTCCCTCATGGTCTTTGAGTATCTGATTATACTTGATACTTCCCTGATTGAAAATAGAATTAGCCTGGCCGTCTTCCTCCGGTATCCATATTTTATTCGTTGCAGGATCGTAAATGTAGAGTCCGTTATCACTGCCTACGACCAACCGGGATTGATTATCTATGGCCAATGCATTCGCTACTTTATATTTTTTGAGTTCGGGAAACTGTTCGGACAATAAGTTTATTTGCCCGTTTTCAGGATTGAATAATCCTACACCACCATATATACTTACCCACAATCGACCGGAAGAATCTTCGACCATGACACGGATATTACTGAAATCCAATTCATTCTGATAATCCGTATCGGGATAATCGTAAGATTGTACCTTTCCATGATCTATGCAGTAGAGCCCATCGTGGTATGTTCCGACCCAAACACGCTTCTTGCTGTCCTCATAAAGTACACGGCAATTCTTCTGACTGAATTCATGATAGAATCTGTTCATGCTTTTAGTCTCCGGTTCATAGCGATAGACACCCTGCGTAGTACCCATCAGAATTTCTCCTTTAGATGTTTCGAGCATACAGCGGATTTCCTCTCCTTTCCAGTCGCCATTTATCATCTTCTTATTGTACAGCACTATTTTATTCATGCTGGGATGATAATAACACATTCCCTGATTATAAAGTCCTATCCAAACGGAATTATTTTCCCGGTCGCAATAGATGCTTTGAATACCGTTTCGTACTGTATTACCTGATAATAAAGGAATATCCAGTGTCCGGGTTACAGAGAAATTGTGCATATCAATGACATAGAATCCATCGATAACGGTTCCTACCCATGCATTTCCACCTTTATCCACATCCATAGAAGTAAACCATGAATAGTGTCCGAGTTGGATACCTGAAATTTGGTTCCATTTTTTATTATAGACATCATAATAGCCTACTCCACGATCCCACATCAACCAAAAGTCACCATTATCGAGTATCTTCAAAACCACACGGTCATCCGGTTTCAGTTGGTCTTTCAGGAAATCAAGTTGATGCACGAAACGTTTCTTTTCTAAATCGTAGCAACGGATAGCCCCTTTCTGATGAACCATCCAACTGTATTTTCCATGACTTTCTACTCCGAGTAATCCTCCATAGTATTCCATAAACTCATCATTCCTACAAACCTGTTCGATTGATTTTGTCTCTGCATCGTACATATAGACAGAGGAACCCGGCGTCAGAAACCAACAATGTTTCTCTGAATCAATAATCAGGTCCGCCACTTTATCCTTTAAGCCGAATTGTTGAAATAAAGAATCTACGTTATAGATGTACTGTTCGGTAGTCAAATCGAAGACGCGTAGGCTCTTGCGTTCTTTCATCCACAAACGTTTGTCGGCATCAATATATTGTTCGGGAATAATATGGTTATATGCTATCGAATATTCGCCATGAATATTGAAAGGGAAATTTGAATAGTTCGCACCATCATACAGGCTTAATAACACAGTACTTCGCACACCGATACGTCCGTCGGGAATGGGGAAAACGCTTTTTACATAGTTATCCGGTAATCCTTCGACAACTCCAATCTGGCGGAATACATAAGGGGATTCTTGCGAGCTAATATAACCCGGATACAATAATCCCATTAGTATGATTAACAAACATATTCGAATTTTCATGGCCATCTTTTTTTGTAGTACTATTATTAAGTACGAACGAAGAATCAAATCCCCTTATCCTACTTTACTATTATTTTCTGAATTTCGAGTTTATCTCCGGCTTGCTCTATCTGTAAACGAAGTACACAAGCTCCTGCGGGAAGAGTGAGTTTTCCTATTTCTCTTTCCGTCCATTGTATAGAACTGGGTAATTGCATGGGTTCTGTCTTTACTTCTGAATCAGAAGCTACGGACAATAAAGAATTTCCTTTTGATTGATAAACAAGATAAACGGTATAATCTCCATCGGTAGGAATACTTACAGTATAATTCATCCATTCTCCATCTTCTATTTGGGTAACGACGTAATTATCTTCTTCTTTTCGTAGCTCTACTGCTCCGTCAGGTCTGTATTCGTTGCCACGTTTCTTTCCTACATTGTGATAGGTATGCCCTTCGGGATCTTCCGCAAGACAATAATAATCGTAATCGGCAGCCGATATTTCACTAGGTAGCAAATGAATTCCTGATACACGCTTTCCCGTAGAGAAAGAAACGGGATCGCCTGCCATCCAGGGAGTCAATCGCTTGGTCAATGTTCCCCAGCCAGTCCATTCATAAAACCAGTTGGGTGCTATCCCCCAGTTTTCGCAACCGTGATGTTCTATCATATAATCACGGTAACGTTTCAACCAAGTATAGTTGTTCTCCGGCAATCCAGCACGTACTGCATAATGCGCCAATGCCATTTCACGAGTTCCGCCACTACCTGCTACGTCTCCACGTCCGTGAGGAGATACGGCTACGGATTCCCAACGTCCACTACGGCTTTTTATCTGGAGAAATTTTCCGTTCTCAAAGGTAACTTCATTTGAATTCTTACTATAACTTGTCGGTTCCCAAGGCTCTTTTTGCTCTTCATAGGTCTGGACTTTAGAGAGGTTATAACGATAGTTCCATTCCAAACCAAGAAGCAAACGGTTATTGAGACAATTATACAAAGAATCTCCCTGATTCCATGCCATTTCTGCGATAGCTACATAATTGTGGATACCTGCCAATACATATCCCTGGTCGCGACTCGACTCCTGACATTGACCGTTTGGATAGATATAATACTGTAGCTGTTCATCGTATCCATAATCTGAAATCTTGTTTTCTCTTCCTTCCAATTTATAATCAAGCATGGTTGGTGATTTCTTAATCGGTTCTTTGCTAGTGACCGTCGGTCCTGAAGGATAAGGTAAATCATCCGGTCGATGCTTCATTCCCAATAAATAACGGTAAGCACGGTCATACATTACTTCGTTATCTAAGTAAATCCCCATTGCCATCATTCCACGAGCAGCGAAAAGTCCTTGATTACCAAACCTTGCGGCATCGAAATTAAAAATATTCCAATAGAATGTAACTCCGTTCTTTGAATCATCCCAGTAATTTGCATATTTGGAAGAGAAATCTTCCGTATTGCTATATCCAGGATAGACCAACATATTTTTAAAACGTTGCTGGTCTTCTACTTTCCAACCGGAATAATCACGCATTAATTCGGCGGCATCAATTAAAAGGTAAATCTTTCCGTTATCTAATGGTCCTGTTCCACGACTACTTGTATTGGTATAATAAGAATTAGCATTCAGATATTCGACCGCTTTACGGGCATAAGCCTCATCGCCCGTCAGATGCCAAAGCAATGCTAAGTCATGTGCCCGCCTGCCATCTACTCCGATAGTAGCATTAAAACGTCCTTCTCTGATTTGTTTTCCCCGATTGATAACTTGCGTATTGAGTGAAGAATAGGGAGATTCCTTTAATTTCAGAAAAGTAGAATAATAAGGCTCATGTTTCGCCTTGACCATAGCTTTCATCCGGTCTAAATCACCTTGGGTATAGGTGATTCCGGGATGGATAAAGTTACGTCGTTGCGCTTGCACTCCATTTTGAATATTCCCAATCCATACAATCCCAATAATCCATATAATTTTGTTAATCATAGTGCGATTCGTTTTTTATACAAGTGATAAGCAAAGATAGTATTTAGTAATAAAAAGGAGTTCAAAGTGAATGAAACATTTACTTTGATTAGCATAAACCCGGGAATAAAACTCTTGTATTTATACTCATGGTTCTCTTCCAGACTCCTTAATTCTGATTCCAGTGCAGCTTTGCTCTCATCTATTAATAGATAAGTTATTATCTTCCTATTGCAAAGTTCTTTCCTTCTAATACTAAAGTTACTCTTATCTAATAGAAATCTATAATTGCAAGCTTTGATTATAAAAACGAAAGTTTCATTTATATAATTGCAAGTTCTAATTATATAAATGAAACTTGCATTTATAGTTTATGTTTAACCTAAAGAAAGTTTGATATTAGAAGAAAAGAAGTTTGCACCTAATACAAAGAGATTTTTCCATTCATACTTCATATACCAGATTATGCTATTTGACTGTGATATTCTTTATGTATTCATTCGTGATAAAATCATCTATATTTTTCATCTTCATGCCGTTGATAATCACATTATCGAAGATGATATTCTTGACGGAACGTTCTTTATCAAACCCTTTCAATAGAGATGGATTCTCCCCTACTCCATTATAAATGATATTCCGAAAAATAATATCTTCAATTCCCCGGCCGGGTTGCTTATCATACTTTGAATTGAAACGAACATTAATATGAAACAATCTTCCCTCCTGGATATTCTCTACACGGATATCCTCAAATAATGCCTTGCGTACCAAGTTTTTATCACCGCAATCCACTGCCATACAGCCCTGATAAAGAAGATCATCTTCATCATGTTCCAGAATATCGACATTACGGACAGTTATATTCTCAAGAATCTCTCCAGCCTTATCGTCCGGGTTACCGTGTCCTCCAATGTTGATCGGATGAGCAATATCCGCCCAAAGGATTGAATTCTGTAAAGTCACGTTACGACTTCCTCCGTAATAGTTCCAGCGATGGGCATAGATGGCAATACAATCATCACTGTTCCGCATAAAAACATTGTCTATTAATACGTCACTGCAACACATCAGATCTATGCCATCACTCCATCCTTTACAACTAAAAGACTTTAAATTATTGATGGTCAACCCTGTAGACTCACCACCAAATACTGTATAGTGATCTGGATTTATAACTGTAATACCGTCAATCCATATATTTTTAGAATGAGTAACTTCTATTCCACGGATCGGATGGTCGAGAATACCACGCCCGACAATGCGTACATTTTCAGCTTTGTCAATCAATAATTTAGCTTTTACAACAGCTCCGGGAGCTAAATAAACAGTAGTATTGGAAGGAATCTGTATCTGTGTATTCGGCAAATCTTTCGGACGATGGACACCCGGTCCGAAATACATTACTTTGTCACTGCTTTCAGTATAAGTTTCTGTTTCTAAAGGATTAGCAAACAAATGAAGATTATGCAAACGATCACCGTTAAACTCAATCGACAGGCATTGAGGTCTAGTGAGTGTAAAAAAGATAGCATTGTGGTTTACCGTATGTTGTATACCTATTGCTAACGGACGGATTTTCACATCCTGAATGGTGCCATTGTTCTTTTTCACCATCACTTCTACGGGACTGCCTATATCAAACTGTACCATTGAAGCAGATTGTACCCGATCCATATCTACTTGGACTTCATATTCGAATACATCTTTCCATTCACCGCCTGCTTCACGTACTTTGACTGTATAATCATCATTATGTGGCATACCAGTGTTCAATCCTTCCGGATAGGTTACTAATTGGGCATTCCCGAATGTCGAAAATGCAATAGCTATTGCTAACAAACATTTTCTTTTACCTGATAAAACTCCTACTATATTCATATCACTAAACTATGTTATATTTTAATTATTCTGTTTATTGAAGTTCTTTCTAAAACTATACTTTCTATTCCACCCAGGTTGGCAAACTGGTAACAGAAACTATAGAAAAAATAACCAATGCAAAAAATCTCCTTTATTGTCTATTACGAACAATAAAGGAGATTTACCTAGAACATTCCAGTTTTTTCTGTCTTCTTATTTTTTACTTTTTACATACGGTTCTGCATATTGAGTCGGCAGTGCTCTCGATATGTCTTTGAAACATTTAGTAAAACTAGTATACAATACACCTTCCTATTCTTTATTATAGCTTTATTCGAACGGAACTGCCAAGTACTAGAATATGAATTGAAAACGTCCCTGTACTACACTAAAGTTTGTGCTTTCGATCTCTTTGATATGCGAGCCGGGGATGAAGTAGCTATAATTCAATTTGACAGCAATGTGTTTATTGATATAGTAATTCAATCCGAAGGAGAGGTCTTTCTGTGTTCCGCCTTTTATTCCGGCATCATTCAGAGAGAGATAATTGAAACGGGCACATAGTTCAAGTGCTTTTCCTTCCGGTCTTCCGGGACAGGCTACTTCTTCGTCATACAGATAATTCTGTCCCAACAATAGCCAGGAACATTGCAGATAAGCTCCTTGTGCCGTATAGTTCTCAAAACCCTTTTCCCGTTTTACATGGGCGCGGATGTATTCACCCTGAAGAAAGAATTTATGATAGTAAATTAGCAGTTCGGTTCCTATTTTAAATTGGGATGCTGCATGATCTACATCTGCTTGTATTAATGTACGATTATCAATCGTGCTCACGCCCGGAGATTTATAAGTAAACGTATTCCTGTTCTCATCTTCGGGAAGCGTGCCGTCCGGTGTACGATGGATAGCTGCTAATCCTATATGTATCAGTTTCGCTTGCTCATAAAGTGGACGGTAAACCAAACGTCCGTCAATGGCATATCCTTGCGATGCGTTTTTCAGGTTGCTCAAATCATTATCGGTAAAGAATCCGCCACACAGATAGTAATATTGGGTACGATAGGAATAGGCTACTCCCATACGTCGGCTATTTGTCAATGCCAGCACAGCTCCCGGAGATTGGTTGAAGCGAAGATCAAATGTACTACAAATCATATCGAGACTGAATGGCTCATAGAATTGTCCTATCTGAATGGAACTATTCTTATAGGAATAGGTGGCAAAAGCATCTTTGATGGCTACTTTGTTTCCGGCATATCCCATTTCCAGTTTCATTCCCCAGTTCTGATAGGTAGCTTTTACACCGATGCGAAGGTCATTAAATTCCGTGCCGTTGCCAAAGTTATTCGGATTCTTCAGATACACTCCTCCATCCATTAATAGACGCCCGGTGATTTTATATTGTATGCCATCGGGCAGATTCTGTGCCGTTATCCGGGAAGTCGTTAGTATTAGAGATAGAAGGAAGGAGAATTTCAAATATAGTCCTATTATTTTCATCGTCCACCTTTTATCAAATTTGTGAAAAAGTAGTTGGCTCCATACCTTCTCCCGTAAATTTTATCCCGTTGCTCATTTCGGCTTCTTTCGCTTTCTTCAGCTGTTTCTCTTTTTTATAGCGCTGTATCAGGTAAATCATGGAGCAGGTGAAAGCAACCGTACAGATCAGTCCTACGTAACCGGATAATATATTATAAAATTCCAACCAGTTTATGTCTACATGGGCAAATTCTTTGAACATCAAGACAAGTACAGTTCCCGTATATCCGATAAAATCAATGGTCACAATGAAGAAACCGACATTTCCTTTTATCTTGAAACAAGCGATGAAGCGGTCGAAAAAAATGCTTTGAAAACAGAGGTAGGCAATATACAGACAGAGACTTTGGACAAACAGCCAGGTGATTGCATCCAATTGCAGAGAATCATAATTGAAAGATATAAAACTCATGGTGGCTGTCCCAAGTACGACCAATCCCAGCAGGGCAACCAAAACTTTTATGTTACTTTTCACAAAGACCATCGCTCCGAATAACGCCAGAATTATTAATGTAACGACTGTATCTACCTGCGCAAACATCCATGAGGACTGTCCGTTCATATCAATAATCTTCACCAGGAAATCTTCCTTAATATCTCTAAGCACTACCAACATTAGGTTAGCTACAAACAATAATACAAGAAATGGCATAAAGTCGATGAACAGTTCTTTCCGTTGCTTGCCATTCAGAGTTACACGACTACTCTTTTGTTCTATATCTTGTGCCGTAGGTTGTGGCAAACGGGTTAAGCTATATCCCAAAAGAGCCAATAAAGGAAGTGCAAAAGCACCGATAAGTGCCGGCATCCAAAATTCGCTGACGTTCAATGTATTCATAACGAACAATCCGATGGATTTTGCCGTTCCCGAACTGATAACAATACTGATTCCTAAAAGACTGGCCAAAATATCCGTAGTGCGGCGACCTTCGATAAAACTGAAAATAACTCCCCACATACAGCCCAATGACAATCCATTGAAGAACATGGCAAACATATTATAAGGAGTGGGAAGTGCTCCGAACGCAACCAATGACAATTCCGCTACGGCAATGGAAACGAGTATAAACTTCAGGCGATTCTCTCTCTTCAATTCGGAAATCAACTTGATACCTATAAACTTGGCTATCAGATAACCTGCTATCTGAATGATAGTAACCAGTACTTTATAATCAAAGCCGAATGCTTCTATCCCGTCAAAAGTAGCAGCTGTGAAAGGTTTGCGCAATGTATAAACCAGTGAGTAAGAAAGAAGGGCTGCTCCACCTGCCCATAGAATAAAGAGGAAATCGGCTAATCTTCTGTTTGAACTTTGTTTCGATATTGCTTCAGTAATCGTTTTCATACGTTTTCGTTTTAATTTCTGGAGCAAAAGTAGAGGAGAATAGCAAGGGAGAAAATGAATTCTAAAGATTCATTTTATTCATTATCAGGTAGAAATGGAAGTAATATTAATGTAACGTTTATGTAACCGTAATTTCTTGGAAATGGAATACAAAAAGGGTTGCACAATCACTAATCCGGTATTGCGCAACCCTTTTTATTCGATTTCTTATTTTTCTTCTTATTGGAAAGTAGGCATCTTGAATCTGTACAATAATCCACCTACCATGGAAGCTACGCGGTCAGGTCTTCCCTGTTCGGAGCCATCGTATGTATCGGTACGGATACCGACTTTAGGTTCGGCATACAGATACAAAGAAGAAGCCACTTTCAGCTTTACCTGCACACCGGCATCCAGTCCCGGCACTGCTCGGAACTTACCGTAACGGCGTACCAGTCCGGCCGTAACTCCCACAAAAGGAACAACATCTATCACATGATCGGGGCTGTATCCTTTTGCCAATGTGGCCAGACTCATCATATAATCCATACCCAAACCGGCATAATGAAGATTCATCTTCGACGACGTTTTGGCCTTGTACATAATTGTTCCATTTACCCGCCATGCAGATAACGGAGTGTACCATTTACCTATGCTTCCTTTTGCTTCTACACCTGCATTCTTCACCAAATCTTTGTTGGCTACGAGCAAGCTACCCAATCCAAGTGCACCGGAGATGAAGTAACGCTTGTCATCCTGACCAAACACGCTGCGATTGGCTGCTTTTGAATAAGGAACAAAGCGATAGTGGAAACCTGCATTGACTCCTACCATTACGTCTTTCTGCATAAAGCCCAGATTACCTTCAATGAATTTATCTCCATACAAGCGAATCTGCGGTTCAATGTACAAACCAAGAAAATCATTCACATGCCATAATCCCTGTATGCCTGCATTAATACCCGGTTGGAACTTATGGTCTGATTTGGAAGTATAAGCAAGGTTGACACCTACTGAACCTATTAAATCAAAGATACGATCGGGGTTATATCCACTCATGGTAGACGTTATGTTCCACAAGTAATCAAGACCACCACTGACGCTGGCATGTCTAAGTTTGCCCGCTTTAACACTTCCCGGAACTACATAGTTCGTAAAGAATCCACCCGTACCCACCAGGCGCAAACCGGAATAAGGGCTCAACCACTTACCGATAGAGACAGAAGCCTGCGGACCTAAAGAACCAAGGTTTTCAAGATTCGTCTTATTCAGGAACATTTGCACACCGATTCCCGAAGTCATAAACAGATTGTCTGCGATGTGATTGCTTGAGAATCTGTTCTTCGGACGTGCCGCACGGTCAATCGTATGATAAGTCAAACCAAAATTCAACTCTCCGAGCTGATCCGTATTGCCACCTACTCCGCGACCTCCTGCATATCTCTTATTATACACATTGAGGCGAGGTTCTATAAATAAATCCACAGAACGGTTGATACGGAAACTTCCTTGCACACCGACTCCTATTCCCGGAGCATACTTGGCGGTTTTATCCACTCCTTTCGTACCTGCCAGGTTAACTCCGGCAATACCGATCAGACTAAATATTCTGTCTTCATCATATCCCCAAAGAACATTATTGATATTCAACAGATAGTCCGCATGCAGATCGACATGTTTAAAGTAGCCGCTTGCACTGCCCGAAGGGGTGTCTGAAAGTCCAACCGTCCCGGACAAACGCAGACCGGAAGAAGGACTGAACCATTTACCGATTCCGGCAGAGAACTGGGGACCTAATCCTTTAATCGTATTCTTGATTCCCGGAACTTTCAGTGTACTGATACCACCGGATAAAGAGATAAACATATGATTCAGGAAGGAACTTTTATCGAAATCATCGAAATGAATCTTAGTTCCCATCGGAGCAGCAGGCATATAGGTCAGACCTACCAGAACCGAACCAGCCATTTTATAGTTTCTCCAACTTTCCGTATACGCAAAACCGTCATTATACCATCCGATCCGCGGTTCTACAAACAAATCCAATGTAGAAGAAAGACGTACATTTCCCTGTAAACCGAGATGAGCGCCGTAATAAAGCTGACCGCCGCCTTTCAAATCCGGATACTTTTCGGAACGATCGCTATTGTCGCCCACCTTAGAATAACCGGCTTCTATACCTGCAATCCCTACTAACTCAAAACAACGGTTTGCATTGTATCCGTATGCCAGGGAGGACATATTCAACAGATAGTCCAGGCTGCCGCCACCCATTTTTATTTTAGAATCGTAGATACTCGACGGCAGATAACCTAAATTCACCCCTATCCGAAGTCCATGAACCGGAGTAATCCACTTTCCCATAAAGAGATGGGCGGTCATTCCCATTCCATCCTGACTATCTCCACTTGTTAACAAGCTGTATGGCCCTATTCCGGCAGAGAAAAAGAGATGTTCATTGAATTTATTGCTCTCGAACTTTTCATTTGCAGGCCGTTTCTGTAACATATATTGCAATGCACCATAATCCTGTGCCTGTAAGGTAACAGCAAGCATCAGGAAGATTGCCACTGCTACATATTTATTGTTGATTCTGAAGATATTCATCGTTTACTCTTGTTGTATATATCATTATTTAATTTTCTGCTCTTCCGGCAGCAAGTCAATAATATCACCATCCACCTTCGCTACTTCCAATAAGGAAGGATCAAGTTCAAGGGCCTTCTCAATGCTCATAATCGCATCACCTATTTTCTCCAGGCGGTTGGCGGCAATCGCTTTTATATAATATTCGCGGGCGGTCTCTACATCCATGGTAGAAATCTTATCCCATGCTTCCTGATTCTTCTTCATTGCCAGCAGCATCACCACCTCATTGAAAGGGCTGGTAGCCGCCACCTTTTCGAAAGCATCATTATAATAACCGGCCAATGCCTGAACAATGGCCTGCAAATCTTCAGAAACCGCTTCTTCGGGAACCAAGGTCAAGACTGAATCTGCTTTTGTATATTTCCCTTCATGCAGCAAGGCAATAGCCTGATTGGACAATAACTCCGCCGGTGCCGATTTACTGACAAACGGTTCGAGAATACGTGAATCCGGAGTATCTTTCTGTATCGTTGCCACTGCCAGTTCATTGGCTGCATACGTAAAGTTATCATAAAGTTCAAGAGCTTCCCTGCAATACTTTTCCCTTTCGTCGGGAGTTTTTGCTGTCGTAATCATACGGTAATATTCGAAACGGGTCAGTTGCTTCGGATTCTTTCTGTAAAGTTCTCTAATCTCGTCGTCCGTCAAAGAACGGAAGATTGAATAACCATACGTATATTGCACCTTTCTCAATTTAGGCAGATAAGTAGCCGCAAGTTCCTTGTAGAAAGGTTTCGATTTCAAGACCCCATTCAACCGGTAAGGAGTAGCTGCATATTGTTTGATTAAGTCCTCTACTTCTTTAGCCAGTTCCGGCTTGGAGTTTTTTTTCAGCAATTCAGCTACCTCCTTCCAGGAGGCAACCGATGCATCCGATTTCACCTCCAACAGTTTACGTGTTTCCGGGTCCAGTTGTGCCAGTATACGTTCCAGGGCTTTATCCGTACGCAATTTTGCCAGACGAAGATTCGTCGCGTAAGAACCGTCCGGCGAAGCCACCCCCGTAATATGAAAACTCTTCAAAGAGGCATCCGGGTTCGTCTCAATAGCACGTAATTCCTGATTCAATCGGTTCAGTTCCACCTGATTTTGTGGATTCTTATCATCCAGGTCGGCTTTACCTACCAGGAAGGTTAAGTTTACCTCACCTTTCGTATCCCGCAATTGCATCACGGGTTTCGGAAGATATTTCTCGTCCGTCAGGCTGAAAGCGGAGAATTTATACTCCAAGAAACGAAGCGGGTTGACCGTTCCGCGTGCAATGGAGAAAGAGTCACGATAAATGATATTCCGGTAATTTTCCATCGCCAGATGCACATCTGCACGGTAGTCATGTTGCAGATATTCTATATAGATAGAATCATGGTAAGCAATAATATCCCCCTTGCGTGAAGAAGTAGTTTTCACACGGATGTAATCGTGCAAAGGATCTTTATCCATATCATAATCGTACATTCGATTTTGCGTTGTATTATAAGTATCCCCGTCAAATACAACAGGACGCATCAACAGACGCTTTTTCAGTGTCACATCATAAATGGAAGGCTGCAATACCAAGCGACGATGTGAGTTAAACATCTCCTTAGGCACCGGGACACGGGTTTTCAGATGAAAATAATTACCTTTGATTTCGATGTCCGTAGGTTCCGGAATCACTTTGTCCTTCACTTTGGAAGTAATCGTAACTTCGTCCAGTTCGATGACGGCATCTTTCAATACTACATTCAGAATCTGCTTTCCTGCCACCTTCACTGTTTTGTCTTCATAACCGACACATGTAAACTTCAACGAGCCGTTTTTCTCAACCAAGACACTGTAACGACCATCCTCGTCGGACATTTCTATACGTTCGTCATTGACCGGATTCAACACATTTACATTCGGAACACTTTTTCCCTGCGGGTTTGTGATATGCCCCTGCACGCGGATCCGTTGGGCGGATACATTCATACCGACGAACATCATCGCCACGAGAAGTATACCTGTTAATCTATCACGTTTCAAATTGATTTTCATTCTCTTTTCTGACTAGCTAATGTTCGTTATCGAATAATATAAACAAAGGATACCCCCAGTTTGACAGGTGCAATGGTGGTCTTACTATCGTTGACCGCACCCGGTTTCGGAGTACCCTTATCATACTTAAACTGACGGTAGCGCAACACACCCACTCCGGCAGTTGCTTCGATGTTCCAATGATCGCCCAGCACCCATGCGTATCCATAGGTCAAACCGGCGGCGTATGCATCGCCTTTGTGATGCACATCTTTTACCATCATATCAAAATTATTCACGAAAGCGGTGATTCCAAGAAAATGACTCACCATCGGACGATTTAGCCAGTAACGAACTTCAGGCTGAAAATGCGTGAAAGTCGTTTTAAAGTTGTCTGTACTGATTGGGTTCGCAGCAATCCCCATGTTCAAGGAGACATGACTACCCAATACAAATTCTGCTTCTACATTCGGACTGGCGGTCAGCCAACCCAATGCATTTGTCTTTACAGCCACCCGTTGTGCGTGCACATGTACACCACAACATAATAACAGAAATGATAACGCAGCTATTACCCTGCGACCATTTCTCATCACATATACCATCATTTATTTCCCACTAAATATTTCCCACTAAATATTTACCCACAAAAAAAGGGCTTACTGTCCATTTTATATACTACTTGGACAGAAAGCCACAAAATTAGAAAAAATATAGTATTAAAAACGTTTAAACACGCTTTTTTTGTTTTTTATTGCAACAATTTCCATCTTAGGCCATAATATACCATACTACGGATAAGATATACAATTTTTCTTTATTACCAATGAAACATCAGATACGCAACAACATAGGCTCCGACGCAGCATCGGATTTTATCTTCTTATCGCCGATAACAACCGTACAGGGAGCAGAAGAAATAATATACCATTTCCCTTCTTTCTTTTCGAGCAATACATTAGCGGCATTGTCGGTCTGAATCATTACCCCGGGTGCAACCAATTGGGTTCCATTCCCTAAAAACAACGTCCGGTTTCCTGCATATTCATTGCTGATAACAGCATAATCCGCTTTCACTTTCATTCCTTGATAAGTAGCGGTTTGTGCAGCATCAGATAGAGAGAAGATATGATCTATACGTCCGTTTTTGCTTTTCACACAGATACCGGCAAAGTCTTCCAAACCTGCTCCTTCTGCATCAAAGTAAGAGACGGACTGAATAGCAGACGGTTCCTTTTTCGTACTCGGTTCATATATCGAGACAAAAGGACGATTCCAAGCTTCTCCATGCTGACGGGCAACAAATGTCAGCGTCGGCTGCTCCTTTATATTATAGGGCATATTCGGTGTACGGCTTAGCCCTTCGGTCATTGGCGCCAAAGCCGTAAAGACTTCACGATCCGGTTCGCCTTTCATCCAAAGATTCATGTATATATCATCGCCGTCCTTATCTTTCATATCTATGGTGAAAGTTGCTTTGACATCCTTATTGGTCGCAGCCACTTTCTTATCATATAAATAGGAATAAGCGTAAAGATGTGCGCCTGCAAAGGCGAGTTCTTCCGTAGGCTGGAGATTCAGGTCGCTGCCATCTGCTGCCGTCAATGTCAAAGTCTGCCCAAGGTTGTGATAGAAGTAATCGTGCATCTTATCGCCTCCTTTCTCTTTCCGGCTGCGGAATACATCGACATAATACCCCGTCTCCGCCCCAGTAGTGACAATACTCATCATACGGGTCTGATCCGCCCTGCTTTCCGGTTCACGAAAATAAAGGTTACTGTAAGTAACGGACGTAAATGCTTTGCCCGGTTCCGCTGATGCCGGGAAACAGGAAAGCAAATCAAAAGAATGGTTACTTTTCATCACCGGATAGCTCGATATTCCATCCACACAAACTGTATTATGACTGGGGAATTGAGAATAATATTCCGCATAATCCAGTCCGCTATACAGGAAAAGCCCGATACCTGCATCCGGACCCAATACGTATCCTTTTCCGTAAAGTTCCATCGAAATGCCGTTAGCGTGCATGTGATTCCCTTCACTGCCATTCAACGAAATCATCAAACTGTTGCGCGGATGCATACCGTTACGCTGTACCAGCCATGACACATTGGGAGCATAAAACAAAGGAGAAACATAATCTTCTATCTTTCCCGGCTGCACTTTGGGATTTAGCGTCAGCGGTTTATCTTCAAAGAAAGAATTGACAGATACACGCACATTCTTCTTTTCTGTTTTATCATTTCCCAAATCCGGGTTCAGGCATTTCAATAAAGCCGTGAAATAGTTTTCCTGTTCTTTCTTCCCGTTCGCCTGTGCATTCTGTATCATACGGATAAAGAAGTTCGTACTCAAATATCCCGGATGCGTATCTCCAAAGCCACAAATCATACGGTTGGGAAACAGATATTGGGGAGTGGTTGCTACCGCTTTCGACAATACAGGCACTGCTTTCACCAAATCATATTGCAGATTCGTATCAAACTGATTCACGAAATTGGCATAATCATTGATTACCACACTGCTATATCCCGGACATTCTGCCCAAATTCCCGTATTTATATCGAAACCATAATCCGCCAATCGCGTCAGACTCCACTGGCGGATGCTGGAACGGTTCATCACATAGTCGATATAATATTCACGTCCTTTTCCGTCGGCATATTCTTTATTGTCTTCCAATACCAATCCGACATTCATAACAAACCGTGCCTGTAGCAAATTCCAGTTGTTATGAGGTACACCGTTCGCAATGATATTATCCGCCCATTTCTTAAAAGCCCCGGCGTAGATTTCCATTTTATCCGGGTAATTGGCCTTTAGATAATTATATAGAAAATCGTATAAAGGTACAGCGATATGGAGTGCGTCTTCATGGATGACTTCGAAAGAAGTCAATCCTACCAATGTTTGCTGATGGCCGTGATTCAGGTCGATGGGCACGTTTCTATAATAAATACCTGTCATATATGTATCAAAGACCCCTGCGGCAAGTTTAGCGAATTTCTCTTCATCCGTCATCCAATAAAGGAAAGCGGCATCACGGGCAATTCCCAGGATTTCGCAGTTCAGGCTTTCAATATTCCGGCCTGTTTTGGATGGGTGTACACTCTCCATAGGACGGTCGGGAAGTGCATTATTGCAGAAAGTGACATTCCCATCCTCATCATCATAAGGAACGACATCCGCCAATTTGGGACGGCCGTGGGTAGCAGCTGTGCCACGGGTTCCCGTGTAGCGCACAGTGGGATAAGGAGCTCTTTCACCACCTGCATGGTCGAACGTTTCACCTTTCACATATACTTCCGTGGCATGAGACTTCCAGTACATTGCCAAACGAGACAGCAACCACGCCGGTTGAGCATCCGTCAGGTTCGTATATACTTCCGTCCGTTCCTTCAATTTATTGAAAACATCTTTCGCCCATTCTTCTTTTTTAATCAGCTTCCATGTTTCCTGCTTTCCCGCCGGAGTAGTCAGTACCCGCGGATGTGTCTGCGGCATCTTTTCCGGCAAAGGAATCTCTTGTCCGGATGCGCTGTTCAGAAAGGATAGAAAACATAGTCCAAGTAAAATTCGTCTCATACTTCAATTTTCTTTTTTTAGGTTTGATACCTATTAAATACGAAGATAGAGATTTATTTACCTAAATCCTCCGTCAAAGAACAATTTTATTTGTACGAGACTACGCTGTTATTTCAAACAAAGAATTATATTTGCAAAAAACCGACTAACAATTCTGATACTTATGAAAATTTTATCTATCCATGATTTGGCAACAATCAGGAAGAGAGCAAAGCACAATCTTTCATTGCGCGAAGAAAGCAATGAAAAGGTGACTGAAAAGTGTTACGGACTGGCATCCGGTGCGCAACATCTTCAGATTCTGATCTGCGGTGGTACAGGCTGTAAGGCATCTTCCAGCCAGGGTATTACAGACAATCTTCTAAAAGCCATCAAAAAGAACGAAATCACCGATAAAGTAGAAGTCATCACCGTAGGCTGTTTCGGCTTCTGTGAAAAAGGTCCTATCGTGAAAATCATCCCCGATAATACCTTTTACACCCAAGTCACTCCCGAAGATGCGGAAGAAATCATCAACGAGCATATCATCGGAGGACGAAGAATCGAACGGTTGCTGTATGTAGATCCTAAAACGGAACATACCGTCAGCGACTCCAAGCACATGGATTTCTACCGGAAACAACTTCGCATCGCATTGCGTAACTGTGGTTTTATCGATCCCGAAAATATTGAAGAGTATATCGCCCGTGAAGGATACTTTGCATTGGCCGATTGCCTGCTTAACAAACAGCCGACGGACGTTATTGATATTATCAAACGTTCGGGACTTCGCGGACGTGGTGGTGGCGGTTTCCCGACGGGACTGAAATGGGAATTTGCCAACAAGCAACAGTCAGATGTCAAATACGTGGTTTGTAACGCCGACGAAGGAGATCCCGGTGCATTCATGGACCGTTCCATTATGGAGGGCGACCCACATTCGATTGTAGAAGCGATGTGTGTCTGCGGTTATTCCATTGGTTCCACTAAAGGATTAGTATATATCCGTGCCGAATATCCGTTAGCTATCAACCGACTGAAAACAGCTATCAATCAGGCACGCGAATACGGATTACTAGGAGATCATATCTTAGGAACAGATTTCAGTTTCGACATAGAAATACGATACGGAGCCGGAGCTTTTGTCTGCGGAGAAGAAACTGCCCTTATTCATTCGATGGAAGGAAAACGGGGAGAGCCGACTCTGAAACCTCCCTTCCCTGCCGAATCCGGTTATCTGGGAAAACCAACCAATGTAAATAATGTGGAAACGCTTGCCAATATTCCCATTATTCTAACCAAAGGAGCCGACTGGTTTGCAACGATTGGCACAGAACGTTCCAAAGGAACCAAAGTGTTTGCTCTTGCCGGAAAGATTAATAATGTCGGACTGATCGAAGTGCCGATGGGAACTACTCTTCGGGAAGTAATCTACGAAATCGGAGGAGGCATCAAAGGCGGAAAGAAGTTCAAAGCTGTACAAACAGGAGGACCGTCAGGCGGCTGTCTGACAGAAAAACATCTGGACACTCCCATTGACTTTGACAACCTTCTCTCGGCCGGTTCCATGATGGGTTCAGGAGGGATGATTGTCATGGATGAGGACGACTGCATGGTATCCGTAGCCCGCTTTTATCTGGATTTTACAGTGGAAGAGTCCTGCGGGAAATGCACACCTTGCCGCATTGGAAACAAACGTCTGCTGGAACTACTGAACAAGATTACGGAAGGAAAAGGCACAGAAAAAGACCTGGACACACTTGCCACTTTGGGACAAGTCATCAAAGATACTGCCCTCTGCGGATTGGGACAAACCTCTCCAAATCCCGTTTTATCCACATTGGATAACTTCTACGATGAATATATGGAGCACGTGCGGGATAAGACTTGTCGCGCCAAGCAATGTAAATCACTATTAACATATACCATCAGTCCGGAACGCTGCATTGGTTGTCATCTATGCGCTAAAAACTGTCCGGCGGATGCTATCAGCGGACTGGTGCGCAAGCCACATGTCATTGCTCCCGATAAATGTATCAAATGCGGCATGTGCATGGCACGCTGCAAATTCAACGCTATTCTTGTCTGCTAAAATCTTATTTACTATGGAAGAAAAACAAATTACTCTCCAGATAGACGGTCATTTCATCACTGTGCCCGAGGGAAGCACTATTCTTGAAGCCGCTATCAAAATCGGTATCAATATACCTACGCTGTGTCATATCGACCTGAAAGGAACCTGTATAAAAAATAATCCGGCTTCCTGCCGTATTTGTGTGGTTGAAGTGATGGGACGGCGCAACCTGGCTCCTGCCTGCGCTACCCGTTGCACGGAGGGCATGGTAGTAAAAACCAGTACCCTGCGCGTAATGAACGCTCGCAAAGTGGTGGCTGAACTGATCCTTTCGGATCACCCCAATGACTGCCTCACTTGCCCTAAATGCGGCAACTGCGAGCTCCAAACGTTAGCACTGCGTTTCAACATTCGCGAAATGCCTTTCAATGGCGGTGAGCTGTCCCCCCGCAAACGGGAAATTACCGCTTCTATCGTCCGTAATATGGATAAATGCATTTTCTGTCGCCGTTGTGAAAGTGTTTGCAATGATGTACAGACGGTCGGAGCATTGGGTGCCATCCGTCGCGGATTCAATACAACCATCGCTCCTGCCTTTGACCGAATGATGACGGAAAGTGAATGTACTTACTGCGGTCAGTGCGTGGCTGTCTGTCCCGTAGGCGCATTAACAGAACGTGACTACACCAACCGTCTGCTCGACGATCTGGCTAATCCGGACAAAGTAGTGATTGTGCAGACCGCACCTGCCGTACGGGCGGCCCTAGGTGAAGAATTCGGATTTCCTCCCGGCACTCTGGTAACCGGAAAAATGGTGTATGCACTTCGCGAACTGGGATTCGACTATGTATTCGATACTGATTTTGCAGCCGACCTTACCATTATGGAAGAGGGTTCTGAAATTCTGAACCGCCTGACACGTTATCTCAACGGAGATAAATCCGTACGATTACCT
>USSR01000007.1 GCA_900557355.1 uncultured Bacteroides sp. | reverse complement strand
ATGGGCCAAGTTTATTTAATTTTTAATTTGTCCCAATTTTAATGGGACACTAGTGATAAAGACATTCTCGTTAGTCCCTTTTTCCCTTTCCCTAAAATGATTTTCTGCATGAGGATAGTATCCAATATGACTGACGAATAATTGTTTTGTAATATTATTCTCTCGTTGAAGGTTACGTATATTATATGGTGTAACGATAGCCTTCTCTCCTTTAAAACCTTCTGCAACCTTTTCCATAGCATCTGATTTTGGTAGTATTTTACATATATATCATAGTATTTTACATGAATGCTTATTCAAGCAATGTATCCAAGCATTTACAGCCATAAATATAATAAGATTATACATTAAATTGATAACAATCTGCATTTTTTTATTAAGTTTAATGGCATATATTTGCCATACAATAAATCGTATATCATGAAAACAAAACCATTTAGCAACAATTTTTACCTATTACTTATTTCGCTGGTATCTGCCATGGGAGGGCTACTCTTCGGATACGATTGGGTAGTCATTGGAGGTGCCAAACCATTCTATGAAATCTTCTTTGCAATTGAGAATTCTCCCGGTATGCAGGGATGGGTCATGGGCAGTGCCATTCTCGGCTGTTTAATAGGGGTAACAATTGCAGGTAGCTTATCTGATAAATATGGGCGCAAACCCTTGATGATAATAGCAGCTATCACTTTTACCGTTTCTGCAATAGGTACAGGAGCTGTCAATGACCTCAATTGGTTTATCTTTTACCGCATATTCGGTGGTATTGGCATCGGCATTGCTTCCAACTTATCTCCCATGTATATAGCCGAGGTATCACCCAGCCATGTACGAGGGAAGTTTGTATCGATCAATCAATTGACAATCGTATTAGGTATTCTGGCAGCCCAGTTCGTCAACTGGTTGATCGCCGACCCGGTAGTTCCCGGCGAAAACATTCTGGAAACATGGAATGGGCAAATGGGATGGCGTTGGATGTTCTGGGCAGAAGTAGTACCTTCGGGACTCTTTTTTATCCTTATATTCTTCATTCCCGAAAGTCCCCGTTGGCTGGCTACAAAATTACAATACGGTAAAGCTGAAAATATCTTGAGCCACATAGGTGGAAAAGAATATGCCAAAAAAGAAATTGAAAGCATTAAAACAGTTATAAATGTCACCAAAGAGAAGTTAAATATCCGCCTGCTTTTTCAAGGCAAGATACCGGGAATATTATTAATAGGCATCGTTATTGCAGCCTTCCAGCAGTGGTGCGGACTAAACGTAGTGTTTAATTATGCCCAGGAAATCTTTGCAGCTGCAGGTTACGGTGTTTCTGATATCCTATTCAATATTGTAGTAACAGGAGTGACGAACGTAATATTCACTTTTGTAGGTATGTACACTGTAGATAAGTTGGGAAGACGCTCCCTTATGTTATTCGGAGCTTCAGGACTTGCCATCATTTATATCATCATGGGCATATGTTACTACCTCAATATAACCGGAATGGCCGTACTAATTATGGTTGTATTAGCTATAGCATGCTATGCAATGACACTTGCTCCCGTTACATGGGTCGTATTATCTGAGATCTTCCCAAACCGTATCCGTGGTATGGCAATGGCAGTATCCACCTTCTCTCTTTGGGCAGCTTGTTTTGTACTGACATATACATTCCCTTTATTAAATTCCGGATTAGGTGCCTATGGTACTTTCTGGTTGTACGGAATCATCTGTATTCTCGGATTTGTATTCATCAAAATAAAATTACCCGAAACAAAAGGAAAATCACTGGAAAGCATTGAGAAAGAATTAACTAGTTAAAAACAACATATCATTTATTGAATTACATCTTACTTAAACGATGACAAGAAATCATCGCTTAACTTACCCTTATTGTCTAAAAAAACAATAAATACCTTATGGAGAAAATTACAGAATATTTAATTAAACCGACCCTCTCAGAAAAAGGAATTGTGAAAGTTTGGAAAGAAACAATCAAACTTCCGACTTATGAAATCGGAGAGGAAGAAAAAAATCCCATCTTTCTGGAAAAGCGTGTTTATCAAGGAAGTTCAGGAGTAGTTTACCCTTATCCTGTCGTAGAAAAGATATGCGACGAGAAAAAAGAAAAAGACTATCAGGCCTACTTCCTCGAAAACGAATACCTTAAAATTATGATCTTGCCGGAATTGGGAGGGCGAGTACAAATGGCTTATGACAAAGTGAAGAAACGTCACTTTGTCTACTACAACCAAGTCATTAAACCAGCCTTAGTAGGTTTGACCGGTCCTTGGATATCAGGCGGAATTGAATTCAACTGGCCTCAGCATCATCGTCCAAGTACATACTTACCTACCGACTGTATGATTGAAGAAAATGCAGACGGTAGTAAAACGGTCTGGTGCAATGAAGTAGAGCGTATGTTCAATACGAAAGGGATGCAGGGATTCACACTTCATCCGGACAAAGCTTATCTGGAAATTAATGTGAAGGTTTATAACCGAACTCCGTTCCCCCAAACTTTCCTTTGGTGGGCGAACCCTGCCGTTGTTGTGAACGACCACTATCACTCGGTTTTTCCACCCGATGTACATGCTGTTTTCGATCATGGGAAAAGAGATGTATCCAATTTTCCTATAGCTACAGGCATATATTACAAACAGGACTATTCGGAAGGTGTCGATATTTCCAAATATAAGAATATCCCTGTTCCCACTTCATACATGGCCATTAAATCACGCTATGACTTTGTAGGCGGATATGAAGAACATATACAGGCAGGATTATTACATGTAGCCGATCATCACCTCTCACCAGGAAAGAAACAATGGACTTGGGGAAATGGTGATTTTGGTATTGCATGGGACAGAAACCTTACTGATGAAGATGGTCCTTACATCGAATTGATGACAGGTGTTTATACAGATAATCAGCCTGACTTCACATGGTTACAACCTTATGAGGAAAAGTCATGGAAGCAATATTTCCTGCCATATAGTGAAGTGGGATATGTAAAGAATGCGACCAAAGATTTCATTTTGAATCTGGATGTTGCAGATAACACCGCATACATCATTGTATATGCAACCGGTAAGCAAGAAAACATCAAAATAGAATTAAAAGATATAACAGGAAAGGTGTTATTTGACAAAATAACCACACTTTCGCCAGAAAATATCTTTAAAAGTCAGATAAATATAACAAAAGAGTTACCCGAAAACCTTATTTTATCCTTGTATGATAACAATGGCAAACTACTTTTGAAATATAAAGCTGATAAGCCTGAAATAAAACCAACTCCGGATGCTGCTAAGGCAGCCAAACAACCCAAGGAGATAGCTTCCATAGAGCAATTATTCCTGACTGGGTTACATCTGGAGCAATATCGGCATGCGACCTATGACCCAATGGCTTACTACATGGAAGCATTGGAAAGAGAACCGGGAGATATACGTTGCAATAATGCCGTAGGGTTGCTGAATATGCGCCGAGGTAAATTTGAAGAAGCTGAACAGTATTTCCGTACAGCCATAAAAACATTAACAGAGCGTAATCCTAATCCTTATGATGGAGAACCCTATTATAATCTGGGGTGGAGCCTGAAGATGCAGGGTAAGTATGATGATGCATATAGTGCCTATTATAAAGCCACATGGAATGCGGCTTGGAGAGATGCAGGCTACTTTGGTGTGGCACAGATAGATTGTATCAGAGAGAATTGGACTGCCGCTTTGGAACATATAGATCTGGCTCTCATCCACAACTGGCATAATCATAAAGCACGCCAGTTAAAAGCTTCTATCCTGAGACATTCAGGAAAGACTGAAGAAGCCTTGAAATTTATTGAGGAATCATTGATTGTCGATAAGTTTAATTTGGGATGCCGATTTGAAAAATATTTCATTGAAAGCAATCCGGTAGAATTGCAGGAAATGCTAAGTATCCTCAACGGTAGTGTACACAACTATATTGAATATGCATTTGATTTTTCATCTGCAGGAATGTATGAAGAAGCTTCCCGGATTATGCATACTTATATAGACGAACAAACCAATATTTATCCAATAGCTGCTTATATGTTAGGATACTTTGCATCAATGGCAGGAGATAAAGAAACAGCCCAGAAATGGTATAAGAAGGCACAAAGCCTATCTCCTGACAAGTGTTTTCCAAACAGAATCGATGAAGTCAATGTACTGGCAGATGCTATGAAGATGAATCCAGAAGATTTCAAGGCTCCTTATTATCTGGGGAACTTCTGGTATGCACACCGCCGTTATGAAGAAGCTACTGTATGCTGGGAGAAATCAGTAGAGATAAATAATCAGTTCCCTACAGCTCTGCGCAACCTTTCATTGGCTTATTACAACAAAAAAGGCAGGAAAGAAGAAGCATGCCGATTGTTGGAGAAAGCATTTGAACTGGACCAAACGGACTCACGCATCTTTATGGAGCTGGATCAACTATATAAGAAAATGGGACGAGCCCATGCAGAACGCCTGACCTTTCTAGAGGCACATTTGGAACTGGTGGCACAGCGGGATGACTTATGCATAGAACGAATAACCCTCTATAATCAATTAGGCAACTATGAAAAGGCAAGAGAACTGATAGCCGCACGGAAGTTCCATCCGTGGGAAGGTGGCGAAGGTAAAGTTACAGGGCAATATATTCTCTGTCGGGTAGAACTTGCCAAAAAAGCTATTAAGGAAAAGCGATATCTTGAAGCCATCAGTCTTTTAAAAGAGACAGATCATTATCCGCATAATTTAGGTGAGGGTAAACTGATCAACGCCGAAGAGAATGAGGTAGACTACTATAAAGGAATAGCCTACCAAAAGCTGGGCAACGAAGCCGAATCCATAAAATACTTAATGAAAGCAACACAAGGTTCCAGCGAGCCTCAACAAGCATTCTATTACAATGACCAACAACCTGACAAGATTTTCTATCAAGGACTTGCCTGGAGGGCATTAGGAGAAGAGAGCAAAGCACGTAGCCGCTTCAACAAGCTGATAGACCACGGCAAGAAGCATCTCTTCGATGAATGCAAAATCGATTATTTCGCAGTATCCTTACCAGAGCTTGCGATCTGGGAGGATGACCTGAATGTACGTAACAAGGTTCATTGCTATTATGTTATGGCATTAGGATATAGTGGTATAGGAGAGGAAGAATTAGCAGAAGAATATTATGAAAAGGTGAAAAGACTTGATGTGAATAAACAAGTGTTCAGGATGTGATTGCTCTTATTGTACGGGAATGTGCCAGAATCGACACATTTCCCTGTACAGTAATTCACTTAGAAATAAACTATTAGTTAACAACAAATAAGTTCATTGCTGAAAACAAAAATGGCCCAAAAAGCAGGCTACTCAATCATGTAAAAATATAGAAAACAAATTCTTAAATGAAAAAAAGAACATTATTACTAATCTTATGTTGTACTAGCATAATTTTACAAGCCCAAGTAGTTATAGACCTTTCGGGCCAATTGAAATTTCAAATAGACCGAGATGATGTAGGCATTAAGGAACACTGGTTCCGTAAGCAACTCACGGAAAGCATTTACCTTCCGGGCTCTATGCCCGAAATGCTCAAAGGAGATAAGCCCAACATCAACACGCAATGGACAGCCAGTCTGTACGACAGTTCGTACTTTTTCAATCCTTACATGGAAAAATACAGGGTAGAAGAAAACTTCAAAGTCCCTTTTTTCCTGACGCCAGATAGATATTATGTAGGACCTGCATGGTATCAAAAAGAAGTAACCGTACCTGCCGATTGGAAAAACGAACGCATTATCCTGTTTCTTGAACGCCCGCATATAGAAACTACTGTATGGGTAAATAACAGGCAGGCAGGAGTACAAAACAGCCTAAGTGTCCCTCATGTTTACGATATAACTTCTCTTATATCGGCAGGAAAAAATAAAATATCCATCCGCGTTGACAACCGTATTAAAGATATCAATGTTGGTATCGATGCGCACAGTATTACTGACCATACACAAGGGAATTGGAATGGTATTGTTGGTAAAATCATCCTCAAGACTACCCCGAAAATATACTTTGATGATATTCAGGTTTATCCTGACTTATCCAATAAAAAGGCTGTGGTAAAAATGGTTTTGAAATCAACCTCATCGACTGCAACACCTGTGCATCTTAAAATCAACGCCCAAAGCTTCAATTCGGATAAAGTGCATACCCTTACTCCCATCAGTCATGATTATATAATGAAAAAAGGCATCTTGAACTGCGAAATGGTGTTGGAAATGGGCAATAACATGTTGACCTGGGATGAGTTCAATCCGGCTTTATACAAGCTTACTGCAGAACTGACCAATGGAAAGAAAAAAGAAGTTAAGCAAATCCAATTTGGTATGAGAGAATTTGCTATAAAAGGAAAATGGTTTTATGTAAACGGGCGCCAAACGCAATTAAGAGGAACCGTAGAATGTTGCACCTTTCCGCTTACAGGCTATCCTCCTACAGATGTAAAATCCTGGGAAAGAATATTCAGGATATGCCGTAGCAGCGGTTTAAACCATATCCGCTTCCATTCTTATTGTCCACCCGAAGCAGCTTTTATTGCTGCAGACTTAGTTGGAATTTATCTTCAGCCCGAGGGTCCTGCCTGGCCTAATCATGGCGTACGTTTAGGTAACGGAGCCCCCATTGATAAATATCTGATGGACGAGACCATTCGGCTAACCCGCGAGTACGGCAATTATGCTTCCTATTGCATGCTTGCTTCCGGGAATGAGCCATCAGGAAATTGGGTAGCATGGGTCACTGATTTTGTAAAATACTGGGAGAAAACTGATCCGCGTCGAGTCTATACCGGTGCATCCGTAGGCAATGGATGGCAATGGCAACCGCAAAACCAATTTCACGTAAAAGCCGGAGCACGTGGACTAAACTGGAAAAATGAACAACCCGAATCCATCTCAGACTATAGAGAAAAAATCGATACTGTCATGCAACCATATATATCTCACGAAAATGGGCAGTGGTGCGTATTCCCCAATTTTGACGAAATCCGCAAATATACCGGAGTAAACAAAGCCAAGAACTACGAGATGTTCCGTGATATACTACATGATAACCACATGGGACATAAAGCCCATGATTTTATGATGGCTTCGGGTAAACTGCAGGCTCTATGCTACAAACACGAAATAGAGAAAACATTAAGAACGCCCGACTATGCAGGGTTTCAACTTTTAGGTTTGAACGACTTTCCTGGTCAAGGTAGTGCTATTATCGGATTGCTGGATGCATTCTATGGAGAAAAAGGTTACATAACCCCGAAAGAAACCAGACGTTTCTGCGGGCCTACAGTCCCACTTGCCCGAATTCCTAAATTTACCTATAAAAATGACGAAATTTTTCATGCAACAATTGAAGTTTCCCATTTTGGCAATGCAGTTTTAGACTCCACAAAAACCACCTATACCATTAGAGATGAGTATGGAAAGATATATTATAAAGAAATATCGAACAACCGAACCATACCTGTTGGCAACTGCATACAGTTAGGCGAAGTGAATTACCCATTAGCTAGCATCACTTCACCAGCCAAACTCAACCTCGAAGTATGTATCGAAGGAACGCATTTTGCCAATGATTGGGACTTTTGGGTATATCCAGCTGTGGTAGAAACAAATCAAGGCAATGTATATATCACTGATACATTCAATGAAAAAGCACTTGAAACATTAGCCAGTGGTGGGAATGTTCTCATTACCGCCGCAAGAAAAATCACTTATGGACAAGGCATTGTTCAACAATTTACCCCCGTATTCTGGAATACTTCCTGGTTTAAAATGCGGCCACCTCATACAACAGGCATCTGGGTGAACAACAATCATCCGTTATTTAAAAACTTCCCGACTGAATACCATAGCAACCTGCAATGGTGGGAATTACTGAATAATGCACAGGTTATGCTCTTCTCGGATTTTGCTTATGAGTTTGAACCACTTGTTCAAAGTATCGACACTTGGTTTCTCAGTCGAAAGATTGGTACTTTATTTGAAGCCCATGTACTTAATGGCAAACTCATGATGACGAGTATGGATATAACTACTGATCTAGACAATCGTATCGTTGCCCGACAAATGCGTAAGGCTATTCTGGACTATATGAATTCCCCTCATTTCCGTCCAGTAAGCCATGTGAAAGTGCAACAAATAGAGGATTTGTTCAGAAAGCCGACTCCTGTAATAAACATGCATACAAAACAGTCGCCGGAAGAATTGAAACCATCATACAATGTGAAGTAAGCGACAATGGCAACCAGATAATATGTTATAATAACACAGAACAGATGACAGATCAAATATATAAATGTAATATGAAGAAATTATTATTCGCAGTAACACTTAGCACTTTTAGTGTTGCTGTTATGGGGCAGCAAGTTTATGAACTGACTGCGCCGGCCAAAGAAAAAGTGATATATTCCGGTCACCTGAAGCTGGGAGGCAAAAGCCCTTCAGGAGGCAGTATCGATGTGAATAGCTTTTATGTGTCCATCAACGGCAAACCCGCAATTCCTGTGATGGGTGAATTTCATTACAGCCGTTACCCTGCTGAACAATGGGAAGAGCAGATACTGAAAATCAAGGCCGGCGGTGTGAATGTGATTCCCACTTATGTATTCTGGAATATACACGAAGAGGTCGAAGGCGTATTTGACTGGTCGGGCAACCGTGATTTACGGAAATTCATCCAGCTATGCCAGAAGCATGACATGCCTGTCATTGTACGTGTCGGCCCCTTCTGCCACGGCGAAATACGTAACGGTGGCCTCCCCGACTGGCTTTTTGCCAAACCTCTGGAAGTACGCTCCAATGATGTAAATTACTTGACTATTGTCAAGCGATTGTATGAGCAGATTGCCCTGCAACTGAAAGGACTTTATTATCAAGATGGAGGACCCATTATCGGCATTCAGATTGAGAATGAACATCAACATTCGGCTGCGCCCTGGGCTATCAACTATCCCGGTGCGCCTAAGGATATGACTTCCGCCACTTATGACGCCGGCATCACTATGATTGGCGTGAGTGTGCAGGATAAGAAAATTACGACCGCTGAACTGGGCGACCTTCACATGAAAACATTGAAGGATATGGCTGAAAAAGCAGGTATGATAACTCCGTTGTACACAGCCACAGGCTGGGGTAATGCGGCAATCGTAGAAAATGAAGTGATTCCTGTGACGGCGGCTTATACTTATCCGTTCTGGGCAAAACCGCATATGTCGCCCTTCTGCATGTTCAAGGATATACAGCACCATCCGGATTATGCGCCGGTGCGTTACAATACTGATAAATACCCCTCATTTACCGCTGAGATGGGAGTAGGTATTCAGATGATTTATTCCCGTCGTCCGATAGTGAAAGCTGAAGCTGCTGAAGCTTTGATGGTACGCTCGTTGGGTAGTGGTGCTAATGGCATCGGTTATTATATGTACCATGGCGGGTCTACACCCAAACAGAATAATGGCGTAGGTTTCTTGAGTGATGAACTGATGGGAGTACCCAAAATCTCTTATGATTTTCAGGCGCCTATCGGTGAGTTTGGACTGGTTCGTGATTCTTATCAGAACTTACGGATTCTTCATTCTTTCCTGGAAGACTTCAGTTCATCCTTGGCTCCGATGGAGACTGTTCTGCCCGAAGGGAACGACCGGATAACTCCGGATAATCGGGAAACATTGCGGTATGCGGTTCGTATGAAAGATGATTCCGGTTTTATTTTTATGACTAATTTCCAAGATCACGATACGGCACGTGTCGACCAGAAGGATTTGCAGTTCAAACTGAACCTTCGGAATGAAAGTTTTATGATTCCCGCCAAAGGGACATTCACTCTGAAAAAAGATGTAAGTGCCATTCTGCCGTTTAACCTGCATATGGAAGATGCCGTTTTAAAGTATGCAACGGCTCAGTTGCTTACTAAGCGAGAGGATAATGGCAAAGAACATTACTTCTTTTTCGCTCCTGAAGGATTTACGCCTGAATATAGTTTTGACAAAGCTACGCTAAAATCAGGCAAATCATTTTATGCGCCGATACCGGGAGTGAAAAGCACTTTCTCTATAACCACAAAGAACGGGAAAAAAGTGATGGTGACAACTTTGACCCGTGAACAGGCATTGAATACGATGAAAGTAAACAATCGTATTTTGATTACCCGCGCTACCGTTTTGCCGGAGAAGGACAAATGTACTTTACTGAGTCTGGGTGAGAACCGGATAGACTATATTCTTTATCCTTCGCGTGCCGGATGGAAGCAACAAACTATTGAAGTGGATCCGGTTTCTGTTGTTGCCGATTGGAAGAAAGTAGGAGCACGCAGAATGACTGTACATATTGACCAGCCTTCTTTGCCGCAAGTCAACGAGTACTTCCTACGCGTTCAGTATGTGGGAGATGTAGGCATGGCATTTATTAATGGCTCAATAGTGCTTGACCACTTCTATTATGGTGCCCCTTGGACTATCGGATTGAAACGCTTTCAGAATGAATTGAAAGAAAATGATATGAATTTCTATTTTCGTCCTTTGCACAAAAATGCTCCTTACTTAATCGACCTTCCACATGATGCTATCCCCGATTTCACACAACGGGGAGCCAATTGTGAAGTGAAGAATGTAGAGATACTGCCGGAATATAAGGCTATAATCAATTTTTAGCAATCAATATATAATCAATGGGGTTGTGTCAGTGTTGACAACCCCATTGATTTCTATATAACATCCTCAAGATAAGGACACCATATACTAAAATTACAATTTAACCGATTTCTTCTTCCCGCCATATGAAACCGATTTCGTGAATTTCGTCGACTGAACACTCCCTGTCCCATTCTCCTTATCCACCACAACGATATTGAACTTACGTGATTTCAACATACCGGGGAAAGTTCCTTCCCGATCTGCGATATTCAACGTCCGCTTTGCATCATCCCAAGTAAACTTAATGATTGAATAGGCACCTTTCTCATAGTTATAATTATCGTTTTCATCTTCATACAGCACAAATTCGCCATCGGCTCCGGGATAAATGCGTATCTCCAGATTATTCCATTTCTTCTCTGTAGAATACTGTACTTTCGGTCCAAAAGGAACAATGGAACCCGCACGTACATACAATGGAATAATATCGATAGGAACCTCTTTGGTAACCAGCTGTCCGCCATTCAATGCTTCTCCCGTCCAAAAGTCAAACCATTTGGTGCCCTTAGGAAGATAAACATCCTGTGTTCCTGTCTTGCTAAAATCTTCATACGGATCTTTCCACTGTTCCTTATCAGAGAATACATACATATTCCTGGTTACAGGAGTCACAAGAAATGCCTTTCCGAACATATACTGATTACTGATAGTGTGTACCTTCTTATCTTCGTTGAAGTCCATGAACAAGGCACGGAGGAAAGAACCTGCATTATCAGTCACCTGCCATCCTGTTGAATACAGATACGGCAGCAGTGCATAGCGCAGGTTTATGTATTTCTCTTCCGAATCATACACCCAGTCACCCTTTTTACCCAGATTGTAGATTTCCTTTTTCACGCCACTTCCATGCGAACGCTGCATGGGCAGGAATGTACCATATTGAAACCAGCGGGTATACAGTTCATGATAAGCTTTATTTTCAGCCCCACCATGATAAGGCCAGTTAAAGAATCCACCTATATCCGTATTCCAGTAAGGTATTCCCGATAGAGAAAAGTTCAAACCTGTGGGAATCTGCTTACGGAATGTTTCCCAATTACACATAACATCTCCCGACCAGGTATTCGCCGCATAACGCTGTTGTCCGGCAAATGCACAACGAGTCAGCAGATACACGCGTTTATCAGAGGTTACAGCACGCTGATGCTCATAAACTCCCTTGTTACTCATCAATGGGAAAGCATTTACTACGCTGCGATAAGTTCCCATTGCTGTCGGGATATCAAAGTCTCTTTCCTGAACATCTAGATGATCAGGTTCCGTTGAATCTGTCCACCAGGCATCAATACCTTTACTGAACAGACCTTTATTCAGATGCTCCCAATAAATATCGCGTGCTTTTTCATTATAAGCATCATAAGCTTTCACTCCCCCGTCTGCAGGCCATGTCTTGAAGTTGAACAGGGCATTGATTTTCTCCAAGTCCTTGTACGGATTCGTATCCGGCCCGAATGAAGCCCATATAGAGATCATAATCTTCGCATTTTTCTTCTTCACATGATCGATCATCTTCTGAGGATCAGGGAACTCCGGATTATCAAAATTCATAGAGTTCCAGTTAGAGTTCGGCCCCCAATATTGCCAGTCCTGAATAATTCCATCCAAAGGAATCCCTAACTCACGATACTTATCCACGACTTCCATCGTTTCCTGTTGTGATTTGTAACGCTCACGCGATTGCCAGAAACCGAATGTCCACAACGGATACATAGGTGCCTGTCCCGTTAAGTCGCGTATCTGCGCTATCACGCCATCTGCATTGCCGCCATACATAAAGTAATAATCCATACACTCTCCCACTTCCGAATCAAAGGACATCTCTTGCGGATTATCTGTATAAGTGGTTGGGGAATAATTATCCCAAAACATTCCGTACCCTTTTGTAGACTGAATAATTGGAACACTGGCATACAATGCACGCTGACGCATGAAATGTTTATGATTGCGCTGATTCAGATCATCAACCTGCTGCTGTCCTAGACCATAGATAGCCTCATCCTTATCCAACAAAAAAGCTTGACGCACACTAAAAGTCGGATTCCCCGCATCATTGAACGGAGTAAACTGAGCACCATAATCTTTCTCGGTAAATAATGCCTTTCCTTGCTTGTCAAAGAAAGAAATCCGTCCGGTCCCCACATTGAAATCAACGCGTACAGCATTGCTTTTCAGGGAAACGGTTTCCCCTTTCTTCTCGGTCGTTACAGACATGCTTTCAGGGCTTTTAACTACAGAAAGGCTTTTCTTTGTAAAGCTACGTCCTTCGGGCGCCTTCACCACACGTACAATTTCAGGACTGACGAATTGGATTTCAATATCCATTCCCTGCGTAGTACCCGTTATTCCCTGCTTAGTTTGCCGGAAAGTCTGAGCCTCGACAGGCAAGGTCGATAAGAAAGCTGCAGCCACCAGTATACTACTGATTTTTAAATAAAACTTCATGTTCATGGTTTCTTTTTTACTTGTTTATATTATGAATTACCTAATGAAAATAATCTATCTCAGTTGAGTGACCTCGGAAAATATATAATCATTTCCTTCCCGTGCCTTAACCCCGATTCTTGCATATAAAAACTTGGCAGCATCAGTAACCCCATTATCATTCAGGTCAAAAGTAAACTCATGCTCACCCGGAGTCAGATTGGTGAATGATTTCTCCGCTATCTTCGCAACATTATCCACCAGTTTCGTTTTGGATATATAGATCACGGCCCTGTCAATAGAAGCAGTCTCAACCATCTGATTTATCTTGCATTTCACCTTTACCACCTTATTCTGGAAATCAATTTCAGTATCCTTGATAAGAAAATAAGGAGTAACCTCAACATCCAATATCTGATTACCTTTAATGTTTACTTCAATCGTATCCTTCCGCGGAATCCACGGGCCTCTGTCCTGCCTCAACACAATCTTATAGAAGCCGTCATACATCAAAGAATTAAATTCGCCATCAGAGTTAACAAACAAATTGATAGCACCCCGATCTTCATACTCAGGTCCTTCCTGATAAGCATACATCATACAATCATTGTCATAGGCAGTCCCTCTTAATTGCAGTGCTTCACCCTCATAGACAAACCTGCCCTTAAACTCACTTTTAGGCTCATCGAAATTATCCAGCTCGCAACCGGTTACCAGAAACAAACCAAGAATTAATATAAGGCTATTGATATTTTTCATTTTATTTAATCTAATCGTTAGTTACTATATTACTGTAATGGGTTCTTAACCAGCTTCGGGTTCTTGTTAATCCAGCCATCATCAATCGAACCGTAATAACATCGCATGGTGAAGTTCCTTGCATTCGGCGCCATGTAAGATCTGCTTTTCTCGAAAGCCCACTTACCATCATATGGCGAACCGGGTGCATACACCTTATAGGGGAAAAGAGAATACATCTGTGCAGTCGGACTGTCAATGACTCCATTCCATACAGTATGGGCAAGTCTCCAACGTTTCAAGTCCCACCAACGATGATCTTCAAAGGCAAACTCAACCCTATACTCATTCACAATGTGCTCAAAAGTAATCGTGGATTCCGTCAATTCTTTAATTCCACCACGAGCACGAACTCTGTTTATATATTCGACGGCTTTCACCTTGTTCACTCCCCCTAATTCATAAGCTGCTTCCGCTGCAATCAGCAAAGCCTCTGCGAAACGGAAACGGGGATACCACATCTCACTATTCTGCGTATCCGATCCTGCATTGGCGGCTTCATCCAGGAATTTACGTACCAAAAAGCCGGTCTTATTAAATCTGTCGCCTGCCGTTGCTAATGGTCCGTCCAGTGCAGTAATTAGCTGCCCGTCTTCAGTGGTTGCACCTAAAGAACTGATCTTTGTTTTCCATTGGCTCGGATTCTCTGTATCCTTAATCAGCAAACCAGCTTGTAGAGCCACCGGCTCACTTCTATAAAGTGCATTAGGCCATATCACAGTCCCCCACAATCGGGCATCTTTCATTTCGAAAGGCTCTTCCGGATTATCATAGAACACAAAGTCGCCATTAGCATCATGCGTCTTTATCTCGGAGTTGCTTCCATCCTTGTTTTCAAAAGATTCCACTAAATTAAGAAGTGCTCCCAGAGCATTTCCCTGTATTCCATCCTTCAAAGAGAAAGGCATACACCAAGCTGTGAAGTTAGTCGTTACCTTATCCGTCACAGATCTGTCCAAAGCCCAAATAACTTCTTTATTATTCGATTTCTGGCATACAGCCTTATAAAAGCTCAACCCTAAATCCTGAGGATCGGAAATCTGCAATTCATAAGGGCTGCTTTCTATAACTTCCTCAGCAGCAGCCAATGCAGTCTCATAGTATTTGGTTGCTAAATCAGCCGGAATACCAACTTCTCCATTATCAGTCTTCAGAGTCGGAGTAATCTTATTACCATAATTTGCAATGGAACCTGCATACACGGCAGCACGTGCCTTCAACATTAAAGCCGCCCATTTATTGGCCCGAGCAGAATTTATAGTCATTTGTTCGGTTAGCTGGCGGGCAATTTCATCACATTCGCTGATTATATAATCATAGATTCCCGCCTCTGTGGAACGTGGCATCTGGTAGGTTTCCACATCTATTCCCGATTCATAATTAAACACTTGGTCTCCAACAAGCGGCATACCACCCAAAGTACGGGCCATGTGGAAATAATGCCAGGCACGCAGAAAACGAGCCTCTCCCTCAAAAGCCTTTTTCTCACTATCCTGAAGTGCACTACTGCCTCTGACGCCCTGCAAAAACAAGTTTACCCGGCGTACAAAGTCATAATCACGGACTCTCCATGAGTTCCGGTCATACTCCGTAAATATCACCCACGGACTTCCATAACATTTATTAGCTTCGTCCAACTGGTCGTAACTTCCATAATCCCCATTATTCTGTCCCCAGTTTACTCTGCCATACAAATTTGAAAGTACGGATAATACAAGTTCCTTATCTTCATAAATCATGCTCTCAGGTATCACATTTTCAGGTTCCTGATCCAAAAAGGATTCCGAACAACCGGCAGCCCCCATTAAGAAAAGGGCGGATATGATTATCAATTTTATTTTAGTCATCTTGATACGTATAAAGGTAATTAAAAATCAACGGAAAAACCAAAGTTCACTACTTTCATATTCGGATAAGCCATACCGTTCTCCGCAGTAATTTCAGGATCAATATCAATATCAATATTCTTCAATGAGAACAGATTCTGTCCTGAAACATAAAAACGACACCGAGATATCCCTACCTTTGACGTCCATTTCTGAGGCAAGGTATAACCGACTTCAACATTTCTCATCTTCAGATAAGTCATATTGGTATACCAGAAATCACTGGGCCAATGTGTACAATCACTGCTATTCCGGGTACGTAAAGCCAACGGATATTTACCAATATTAAAACCACTGTCAACATCCCAGATATCCACAAGCCTAGTTGAATTATCCCAAAGATATTGAGATAGATTTTTATTAGAATCAAAGTATCTCAAAAAACCTTGTTGAACATAAGTATAGGCAGTTGCACCTACGAAATCTGCACGGAAGTCAATCCCCTTCCAATCTAAGGCCAAATTAAATGCAAAATTAACCCACGGAGTACCTCCTTTACGATAACCAATTGCACGCCAGTCAGCATCATTAATTAAGCCATCTCCATTCATATCTTTATATTTTGCATCACCGGGCTTCAAAGTTATATTACCTTGATGGTCCTGATCAATAGGGTGATTTGCTATTTCTTCCCAACTCTGGAATTGTCCATCCGAAACGAGCGAGAACTCCACATCCGTATAACGTCCTTTTATATTTCCTGCCTGATAACGGAACTTCTGCCATTCACTGGAGAATCTGGGCTTGTACCGATCTCCCACATACCAACGTGAATAAGTAACGTTACCTCCTACTGTATAATTCACATCTCCAATTCGGTCTCTCCAATTCACAGAGGCATCGAATCCCCTGGCATAATTAGAGTTCAGGTTTTCCTGAGGCAGTGAGAATCCCACTTCTTCCGGGATCTGCACATCATAACGGCTTGCCAGCAATCCAGTCTGATCTCTGTTGAAATAGTCAAAAGAAGCATTCAGGCGATTATCCAAGAAGCCCAGATCAATACCGATATTCAGTATCTTCGATTTACCCCATGTGATATTATCGGTTGCCAATCCTGTAACAGTACTACCGGTAACCAGCCCACCGTCAATCACAGCACCACCGTCATTATAATTATAGCCAACAATATGGCTTAAAGCCGTACCCAATTCTTCACCTAACACACCATAAGAAGCACGGATTTTCAGATTGGTGATATTGTCTTTCAGGAAATCGACATCCTGCCAGAACTTCTCTTCCGTAACCCGGTAACCGATAGAAGCCGATGGGAAGAATCCCCAACGTTTCCCCCGTTTATACCGGTAAGAGCCATCATATCTACCGGATAATTCGATGATGTACTTATTTGCGTAGTCGTAGTTCAGGCGACCTATATATCCCATACGTGTCTGCGGGTTACCAATACCATCGGTAAAAGTAGACAGACTGGTTTTATCAATATAAGGGATTCCGTTTGCCGGAGGATTTCCCAATGCATACATTCTTGGATAAGTGCCTTTCTTTGCCTCAAAGCCCACAACCGCATTCACATGATGAAGTGCAAACGTATTTTCATACGACAGTTGAATATTGGAAGTCAGTTCTTCTTTCATCTCCATACTTCTTTCCGTATAACGTGCCGTACCTGTTTCCACAACATTATAGACATCATTTTCCTTGTCATACTCATAGAATTTATAGGAGTATTCCCGGTTCGACTGTCTCCTGTTTGCCAACCAATAGCTGAACAGTCCTCTTGCTTTCAGGCCTTTCAGTATTTCATATTCGGCAGTACCGTTAATCTGAATGACCTTCCACTGATCTTTATATCTCCCCGCATGTTCATAATTCATCCAGCCGAAACTGTCTTGAGCCCAAGGTGCCGATATAGCCGGATACTTAGGATTATTATTGGCATAAGGCTTTTTAGTCGGCAGGTTGTTATAAGCCCCATAGATAGGCAGATTATAGTCGTCACCCGGCAATCCCGGATTATCGGTAGTCTCTATGCGTCCGTTAATTGCTACACCGACTTTGAACCTATTCGTAATATCAATGTCGATATTAGACTGCATATTGGTTCTGTTGAAACCGTTAAAGCCTCTGATATTTCCTTCCTGATCAATATGTCCTAAACTTAAATAATATCTAACTTTCTCCGTTCCACCAGAAACATTGGCATTGATATAGGATTGCGGAGCACTTACCCATATGTATTTATACCAGTCGAAAGAGGTATGTTCTTCGTCAACCTTATCCACCCATTTCTGGTATTCTTCTTTCGTAACGGTTCTCGGAGTTCCATTTATAGTTTCAGTTTGTATGATAGCTGCCAGATAATCTTCTGCCGAAGCGGGTTTCGGATAGTTAGAAGGTAACTGCCATCCATAATACCCATTCACATTGACTTTCAACTTTTGGTTCTTCTGTCCTCTTTTGGTAGTAATTACCACTACACCATTAGCGGCCTGCATACCATAAATAGCCGCCGAAGCATCCTTCAATACAGAAACAGATTCGATATCATTAAAATCCAGGTTATTCAGGTTACCGGAATCTTTCTGCACACCGTCAATAATGATTAAGGGCGTTCCCATGTTTCTGATCTGGATATTGGGAGCGGCACCCGGACGTCCGTTATCCTGACGGAAATTTACACCGGGGAGCTTACCTACCAGTGCACCTGTAGCCGTTACCGACTTTGCATGCGCCAATTCCTGTGCACCCACAGAAGAAATTGCACCCGTAACAGAAGCCTTCTTCTGGGCAAGTCCAAAACCAGTGACTACTACTTCATCCAGCAACATACTATTTTCTTTCAGTGTCACAACAATATTGTTTTTGCCGGACACCGGAACTGTTTGGGTGATATATCCTATAAAAGAGATAGTCAGGACATCATTAGAACGAACCGACAGTTTAAAATTACCTTCCACATCGGTTATTGTACCATTCTTACTTTTCTGAGCAACTACACTGGCTCCTATCACAGCTTCCCCCTGATCATCCACAACAGTCCCACTGATATTTATATTATTCTGTGCTGCCACATGAACAAAACTCAGAAGGATAATCAGTGAAAGTATTAGTTTCTTAAAATTAGATTCCGGTAAACGATACCGGTAATCTGGTGTTAAAAACAGATTATGATTTTTCATGCATTAAATAATTCATAAAACGGTTAATTAATTAAAGTTAGAAATAAAGGTAAAAAACATGATACGACTTTTAAGGTGCATTTTCCATGGCAATTGATTTATGGGTTAATACTCGGTTATTTCAATTGCAAAAGTACCGGGAAGACGACTCTGAGTAGGGGTCAGCTTGTTGCTTTTTAGGGTACATTTCGTTGTTTTCAAAGGAAAAATACACAGTAGGCAAGGGGTTTACCTGAATCTTACCAGTTAACTGGCAAAAACCGACATTCAATAAGATACGACTAATTACACTAATCGGAAAAGAAAGGAATAAAAGAGTGATAAGGCGGTAAGGTGATAGGGTGATAAAGTGGCTGCGTTATCTCGCTATCACTTTATCACCCTATCACCTTATCACATTTTGCTCATAACCCGAAAGTTATGAATCAACTCTCCCCAGTCATATTAGTCTTATACTGCGAAGGCGTTACACCAAACGCCTGTTTGAAGTACTTTGTGAAATATTTAGGAGTATTGAAACCAACCATATCGGCCACTTCACCTACCTGATATCCTTTATTCAGCAATTGAGCAGCATGCTTCAAACGAATGGAACGGATAAAATCAGAAGGAGTCTGGCCGGCAATAGCATTCAATTTACGATATAGTACCGTACGCTCCATCCCAACATCAGCACTCAGCTTCTCTACTGAATATTCGGGATTATCTATATTCTTTTGAATCAATGCGCAAACCTTCTCTATAAACTGTTCATCAATAGAAGTGATGGTAACCTCTCCCGGATTAATATTTATTCCCTGTGAAAAAGATCTCTGACGGGCTTTCTCTTCGTTTATCAGTTTCTGTATTCTCAATAACAGAATATCCAGATTAAACGGTTTGGATATATATTCATCCGCACCGGATTCGTACCCGAACAATTTACTTTCGTCCGTAGAACGGGCAGTCAGTAATATGACAGGGATATGCGACACCTGTATATTGGACTTGATGCGTTTACATAACTCCAGACCATCCACCTTCGGCATCATGATATCACTGATTATCAAATCGGGAAACTTTGTAGTAGCAATCCGTTCTCCTTCTTCCCCATCACCGGCTTCCAATACATTGTATTTCTTGGAAAGCAGTTCAAACATGTAATGCCGGAATTCTTTATTATCTTCAACCAGAAGTATAGTGTACTCTTTATCCGTTTGCAGGTCCTGATCACTTTCCACATCAGGATTCAATTCATCCCCGATGAAAGTATTTTCCTCTTTCGGTAACTCCGTATCCACTTCTACATCAGTACGCACAGGTAGATATACAGTAAACAAACTGCCTTTATTTACTTCACTCTCCACTTCTATCTTTCCGGAATGCAACTCTACATACTCTTTCACCAGATGAAGACCGATTCCACTACCTATTTTATCTTCTTCCTCTTTCACTTGATAGAAACGCTCAAAAATATGGGAAAGGTTCTTTCGAGGAATCCCTGCTCCGGTATCTTTCACGGAAAGACGGAAGTACTGTACCCCGTCCGGTTCCTTACAAGTATCGAGAGTTATCGTCACCATACCTCCTGCAGGTGTGAACTTGAATGCATTAGACAATAGATTATTCAGTACCTTTTGTATCTTCTCACGGTCGAAACTTATATATAAATCTTCTGCAATCTTATCATCTATCTCAAAAGAAATCTCCTTTTCCTGAGCCAGATAATCAAAAGAGGATTTTATCGAAGACACAAACTCCGCTATATTCCCCTTAACAAGAAACAGCTTCTCTCCATGAACCTCCAAACGCCTGAAGTCCAACAATTGATTGACGAGGTCCAACAGTTCTTTGGAATTACGGTAAATGGATTGTAATCTCTTTTTCAGGGCTATGTCGCCGACTTCCTTAATAAGAGATTCCAATGGGGTTATGATCAGAGTCAGCGGTGTGCGGAATTCATGGCTTATATTGGTAAAGAAGCGAAATTTCATTTGATTCAGTTCTTCTTCCTGAGCTTTTTGCAACTTCCTCTTATTCATTCGCAAATAACTGTAAAGAGCCCAATATATGGAAAGGGCAATCAACAGGCAATAAATGAAATAAGCCAAAGGAGTTTTCCAATACGGGTCCTTTACAATGATTTGTATAGTTGCACAGTTACTTCCCCACTGCTTACTGTTGTTTGCCGCATATACTTCCAGATCATACGTACCCGAAGGAAGATTGGCATAAGAGGCAGTTCCTGTCCCTGTAGGAGAAACTATTTCGTGCCACTCCTTATCCAACCCCGTCAGCCGGTAGCGATAGTGAGTCTGTGATCTATTGATATAGTTCAGTGCAGAGAAATCAAATGATACAAAGTTCTGGTCATAATTCAAGATAATCTTTTGAGTTGCGCTTACAGGCTCGCTCAATAGTACATTGCCATCATAAGCCTTATCCATCTCCACCTTTTTCCCGAAAAGATGAAAGTTCACGAAGAGAGGTTTCATATCTTGTTTCACCGGAGGCAGTTTATTAATTCGGAATTCGTTGAAACCATCAATTCCTCCCATCAGAATTACATCATCCTTCGTTACATATACGGATCTTTCCAAGAATTCCCGTTCTATCACTCCATCACTATGATTAAAGTTGGAAAAAGAGTATTCTGTTCTTCCTCCTTCCTGAACTACATTCACACAAGATATTCCATAAGAAGTAGTAATCCACATCACGTGGTGACGATCTTCGGATATTGCCTGTATACTATTGTTTACCAAACCGTTTTCCATATAAAACATCCTAATCTCTTCATTCTTCGGATTCCAGACTATCAGGCCATCCTGTGTGGCAAGCCAAATCAAATTACGGCTATCTACATACAGATCGGAATAATGATGAAGATCGTAGAAATCTTGCCAGGCCTTTTTATCTTTAAACACCGGTGCCGTCAGAACCTGCTTTTTATAATCATAGGTAAACAATCCTAAATTGCAGATTCCTATCAGCATGCCCTCTTTATAATTCCTGATCTGCGAAACGGAGTTGATTTGTCGCCCTTCACTTTCCTCTATCTTCTTAAGTTCTCCAGTATCAGGATTCAAAAGACACAGGCCATCTATATATGAACAGATGTACAGGTTCTTATCCGGTGCTTCAAATACCTTTGCTACATCACGTACAGGATAACTTCTGCTCTTTCCATTCTGAATACAGAACAGTGCCTCAACCGATGAAAGCCATATCCGCTGCCGGCTATCTTTAGTTAACCCGTTACACCGTAAATTGCGGGGCAATCCTGCCTCAAAAGATAATTTGCTCTCAGATAAAGAGTACCGTAAAAGTCCCTGGCGGGTACCTACCAGGATTCCACCATGAGCATCTTCTACAAAACACGACACACTAACTTCCCCATTCTGATCAATATTAGGGAAAAACACTTTACCTACATTTTTAAATTTGAAACGATTAGGATGGTAATAACATATTCCTCTGTCCAAAGTCCCGATCCAAGTTCCTCCCTGGTTATCATTAAAGACTGTACTGACTTCCGTTTTTATCTCTTTACCATCTACAAATTCCAGCGTAGGGATAAATTGTTTGTTTTGCAGTTTTTCGTCACACACCCACAGGCCAGCCTGACTAGTTATCCATATATCGTGCTCTTTGCCTACAGAAAGCACATTCAGCCTATATTCAGTTTCTAATATTACTTCCCACTTACGCAGTTCAATATCAAAACGTAAAGCTTCAGTCTTTCGTCCATTCATCAAATAGTACAAGTACTTTCCCCGGGGGACAACCAACAGAGTAGCAGACCTGTCCTGCTTTTCATCCAGTGCATATTCCCGATACAATTCTCTGGATGTTTCCAGATCATAACAGACCATGAGACTTGAATTGTAGAACAAAAAGACTTGTTGATTTACTACCGCTATATCCAAAAGCCTGTCACGTACATCTCCGTTCATTGAAACATTCTTCAAAAACTCAACAGTCTTCCCACCGGCATAATCCCTGTACAGCAGTACATCATCATCCGTCAGCATCCAATAATTACCTGCCTCATCCACAAAGAAGTTCACCAACGCCCCCTTTACACCATAAGACTTAAACAGATCGTCCAAATGCTGTTCAAAGCGTTCTTCATTAATGTTGATGGCCATTAGCTTATACCAGTCTTTGATATAAATATAGCCCTCATTCACATAAATGCGATGATGCCCGGCATAGTCATTAAGAGGAATTATATTATAATGGAAATATTGAAAAGAAGTTCCATCGTAGATGCTGACGATCTCATTGGCATTGATTGCAATGCGCCCATCCCGCAACTGAATGATATTGCGGACTCTGTTGCCCGAAAGTCCGTCACTGCAATCGATGGGAGTAAACGCATAGTGATCTTGTGCATGAAGCGGGGAGTTAAGCAATAAGACAATAAACAGCAAGAGTCTTATCACTTTGATCGTTGACAATTTCATTGTTATGTTTTCCATATTAGATTATCAGTGATGCAAAGATATAGAAAAAATATATCTGATAAAGATTCCCATAAAAAGAAAACCGTCCCCTCCCCTCACGGGGGTGGAACGGCACAGTCAATAATACATGAAAAAACGCTATTTAGAGAGAGTCTCTACAAATTTATAAACTTCCGGTACTTTTCATTTTACGTCAGTTTATATTTTGATGCAAATGTAAGGGGTAAAAAGAAGAGCAGAAAATAAAATCTACGAAAGGGGAGGTTTTGTCGACGGAATAGCCAAATGGGAAAACAATTATGCTGAGCCATTAATCCGACAACATAATAAATCCTCCCCCACTGTCCGCAAAAATTTCATATCCCTCAAGAATTTCCTGCAATCCGCCTTGCACAATACAAAGCAAAGCAGGGGCGTTTGCATCTTCACAGTAAGCACTACTAGGTATTGACCTAGGCTAATAAGCCTGTCAACCTAGGTTAACCGGCCTGTTAACTAGGTTTGATAGGCCAGTTAACCAAGGTCAACACCCAACTATCCCTAAGGGGAAAGAGATATACCACTGGCTCTCAACAGAATAACACCTGATATAAAGTAAATAGATGCATCGTCCTGATATAGGTTGACTGTGCTAGTGAGAGTAACCCTTTTACTCTCACTCTTAAAAGTTACTCTCACTAACACTTAAAATTCTTATTATTACTGCTTTATATACAAAGTGAGAGTAGTGAGAGTAACTTGATCCAACTTTTTATTGAGCTCCCTTAAGTCTTAGCCAATTATCTCTTCAGCAGCCTGCGCGTCAGATAGTGTACCGGATACCATACTGAAAGGAAGCCAACGGTAATCACGGTAACAAATACCAATATAACGTCCGTTACATGAACACTGACAGGATAAGCATCCACAATAAAGCCACCGCTACCACCGCCCAAAGAAATAATGCCGAAACGCTGCTGAATATAACAAAACAGCAAACCAAGGATAATGCCGGAAAGTGCACCGAACAAAGATATAAGCCGGCCTTCAAACAAGAAGATGCGAGCGATTAACCGATCATCCGCTCCAAGATTACGTAAGGTTTCCACGTCCTCCCGCTTATCAAGAATAAGCATAGAAAGAGAACCAATCACATTGAAACAGGCTATAGCAAGGATAAACGTAAGGAACAGGTAAGATATAAACTTCTCTATCTCCATGATACGGAATACATCAGCCTGCTGCTCATAACGGTTCAAGACCACAAAATCATCACCTAAGATGCGGGAAATCTTTTTCTGTACGGCAGAGGCATCTGTATCCGATTTCAACTTCAGTTCAACAGCAGATACCTCCGTATCATAATTAAAAAGATTACGTGCAAAATCAAGAGAAGTGAGAATATAACGCGCATCATATTTTTGCTGGTTCACCACAAACACAACTCCGGGAGAAAAGAGGTAATCGCGATTAAAAGAAGCAGAAGGATTAGCCACATTCACACGTACATTCCGCTTAGGGGCATATACCTGAAGCGGATCTACGAACTGAAGACCAGTCCCCAGCTCAGAGATCAGTTCCACACCCAAAACCCCGTAATCCACTATGGAATCGTGCAAGATAAAATCCCCTGCACCGTATAGCAAACTGTCGATAGACGTCAGTTGTTCAAAATTATCTTCCACCCCTTTTATGACTGCCATAGCCTGACGGTCTTTATACTGCACCATGGCGTTATCTTCCAGTGTCTCTGTCCAGACATCAATTTCCGGCAAAGAACGCACCTCTTGAAAAGCAACTCCATTCGGTTCAAAGACTTTTCCCTCACGAACCATAATCTTCAGTTCCGGATCGAAAGCCGTAAAAAGACCTGCCACCATATCCTGAAAACCATTGAACACGGAGAGTGTACAGACCAACGCCAACGTAGCCAATGCCACTCCACACACCGAAATGCCGGAAATGATATTGATAGCGTTGTGTTTCTTCTTAGAGAAGAGATAGCGCCGAGCTATGTAGAAGGGAAGGTTCACTTCAACAATTCATCTATTTTCTCAAGATAATCCAGTGAGTCATCCACAAAGAACTTCAGTTCGGGGATGATACGAAGCTGATGACGTACACGAGTTCCTAGCTCATAGCGGATAGACTTCATGTTTTCATTGATATTCTTAATCATCTCTTCCGCCTTTTCCGAAGGAAAGATGCTGAGATAAGCACGTGCAACACTCAGGTCAGGGCTGATACGCACGGCGCTAACTGATACCAATACACCCGGCATAGATTTTGTTTGTAACAAGAAAATTTCGCTCAATTCCTTTTGAAGTAAACGACATATTTTGTTCTGTCTGGTAGTTTCCATACTATTTATTCCTTTATTTAGAGACAAAGTTACTGAAATATCTGGGTTAGTTGACAAATTATACTTTTTTTAGCACGATTATCAAGCCAATCAATCTATAATAAAATTATCTTTGCAACAACACTAATCAAAAAAAACATGAAAAGACTCGTCTTCATATTGCTACTCCTGCCTCCCTTGCTTCTTTGCAGTCAGGCTAATCAGGACAGTAAACAAGATAGCCTCCGAAAAGTTGCGGATCAATACATGAAAGAGCAGCAGTATGAAAAAGCTGCCAATCTATACAAAGAATTAGGAGAAAAGATTGATGCTGACTACAAAGAAATCAGTACTCACAAAGTAAAAGATCTACGTAATACATATTCTATTGACGAATTACAACTGGCCAATAACCAGCAACAGAATCATTTGTTGTTATTAGCCCTTATCGTATTGCCTTGCCTTATCATTATCACGATTTTCGGCTTCCTTTACCTAAAAAGAAAAGCAAAAAAATTAATGCTTTCAAAACGGAAGTTACAAAAGGCAGAAAAAGCCGTGGAAAACTCAATACGCAATAAAAGCTTGTTCATATCAAATATGAGTCATGAAATCCGAACACCTCTAAACGCTTTATCCGGTTTCTCTGACGTACTTACTACTCCGGGCATTGATGAAGAAACCCGAAAACAATGCAATGACATCATCCAACTAAATTCACGCCTCTTACTGAATCTCGTAAATGATGTAGTGGACATCTCTTGCCTTGACGTAACAAACATGAAATTCAATCTCAAGCAGTGCAATGCAGTAAACTTGTGCGAAGGTATCATACAAACACTGGAAGGTATCAAACAAACACAGGCTGAAATATTCTTCAGGACAGAACTTCCTTCTTTGGAAATCGAAACTGATACACTGCGGTTACACCAGGTACTAATCAATATATTGGTCAACGCAACTAAGTTTACAAAAGAAGGAAGCATCATTCTGCAATTGGAACAGAATGAAGAAGGGATGGCTCAATTCTCCATCACAGATACCGGTTGCGGTATCCCGTCAGAAAAACAAAGCAGCATATTCGAACGTTTCGAAAGAGTAAACGAGAAATCTCAGGGAACAGGTCTCGGATTAGCTATCTGCCAGCTCATCATCAGCCGTCTTGGCGGAAGAATATGGATAGACCCGCAGTATACCGATGGTTCACGCTTCGTCTTCACACACCCATTAAAGCAGGAGGGCAGAGCATGAAGAAAATAATATTTATACTTTTGTTTATAATAGGAATACTTTTCCAGATAAGAGCAGAATCATCTATCTCAACGGACAAGCAATTCCGTGACAGCATCTTTCAGACCGTCAAATTTGAGTCAAACGATACACTCCGCTCAAAGATATTGAGAAATGCATTCCAGCAATATATGGGCAAAGATATAGCTTTAGAATTCCTGGACTCAGCTCTTGCGCTATCCAGACAAAAAGGGATACATGAAGAAGAGTTATACGTCCTTTTTGATTACTGCCGTCACTATGAATTCCGGGCTGAAGCGTCTGAGATGGAACGATGTTTTCTGAACCTGAAGGAAGCCAGCTACCGATATAAAAATTACTCACTCTATTATACCATCTGGTTATCCATCCTACAAGCCAGGTGTGCCCAGGGAGATACGGAATACGCCATTATGCAGGCCAAAGAAATGCAAAAAGAATCCATACGGATCAAGTATGACAGGGGAGTATTCGTTTCACTCATAGCCTTGGCGCAGGCACAAAATTTTGCAGAGCAATATGATGAAGCGATTGCAAGCTATAAACAAGCTTTGACTATAAATCCGAATGCCAACAATTATTCTCTCCTACTGATACACAAAAGCCTAGCTGAAATATATCTGTCGCAACAGAAATATATAGAAGCCCTCAGCGAATTAGAGCAGCAACAAAAGGTAGTGGAAAAGTTGATAAAAGAGGACACACAATCTATCAATGTACTGAAAAACATCTATTTAGAAATAGAAGTATCTTTCGGTATGGTTTATGCTAAAACCAAAGACAAAGATAATCTTAAAATGCACCTGACAAGAGCAAAGAAATATTACGATAAAGAAATATATTTCAGCTACTATATTGATTACCATGCTTTATGGGGGGTATATTATAAACTTATAAAAGACTGGGACAAATGTTTCCAAGCCTTCGATCTGGCCTTATCATCCTGCCAAGGAGCAGAACCCTTTCACGAAAATAGTATCCTTAAGATGAAAGCAGAAGCTATGCTAGAAGCCGGTCGATATGAAGAAGCAGCCAATATTTATAAAACAGCAGCCCTAAAAGGAGATTCTCTCAATCAGGATATGCTGCAACGCCATGAAGAAGTATATCAGGCCAACTATAAAATCCAGAAAGCGTTATTAGACAAGGAACTACTGACCAAACAATATCGCTGGATATACGTCGGAGCCTCTGCCATCATACTGATCCTCATGCTTCTTGCCATCATACGTGCCTTTTGTATTCACCGGCAACTACGTCGTTCGGAGGAAGAAACCCGGCAAGCATTAGAAACGATAGAAGCAACAGATAAAATGAAAGAGTATTTTCTGAAAAATATCACTTACGAGATCCGTATACCACTGAATACCGTCGTAGGCTTCTCTGAATTGTTGTCCACCGAGAAAAACCTTTCCGAAGAAGAAATACAGGAATACTCGGTTACCATAAAGCATAATTCTGAAAAGTTACTGGCCTTGATAAACAATATCCTTGATTTATCACGTCTTGAAGCAGGAATGATGCGATTTAACGTACAAGAATGTGATGCCGTGGAACTCTGTCGGGAAGTAAAAATGATGGTAAATATGCAAACAAAAATGGTGAATGCATACTTCCATACAGATTTAGAGATATTACCCATTCAGGCAGATAGCAGATGGTTCCTCAAAGTACTGTCATCACTATTGTGCGTACCCAAATTGTATACCGGAGATATTTGCCAAGTAGAATATACACTGACAAAAGAGGGGCAATACCTCAGAATTACTGTCACAGGAAGTCCACTTTACCATATATGGAAAGACGAACAGGAGCAACGCATCCTGCATGACATCAACAAACTTTGTCTGGAAGCATTTAAAGGAAGCTATCTGGTTTCGGAAGGAGAACAAAAAGTGGTTACAATCACCTATCCGCTGGCTTAAATATCATTTCTTACGTATAATCGTCAGTCCGTCACGCAAAGGAAGGATCACCTTTTCCACCCTCGAATCTTGTGCAATAAGGTCATTGAAAGCCTTGATGCCGATGGTTTGCAAGTCGGTGCGATGCGGTTGTTCTTCAAGCACATGTCCATCCCACAAGGTGTTATCAGCAAGGATATAACCACCATCAGACAGACGTGGCAGCACCATTTCATAATAGTCTATATACCTGCGCTTATCACCATCAATAAAAGCAAGATCAAAAGTAAGATCAAACTGTGGGACCATTTCCAAGGCATTACCTATATAAAACTTAATTTTATCTGCATAAACAGAATTTTCTAGCCAAGGGCGTGTGAAGTCCTCCTGCTCATCATTAATCTCAAACGTATACAACATTCCGTCTTCCGGCAACCCTTCGGCCATGCAAAGAGCTGAATAACCGCTATATGTACCGATTTCCAATATTCTCCGGGGACGAATCATCCTGACAAACATCTTCAGCATCCGACCCTGCAAGTGTCCTGACGCCATACGCGGATACAGCAATTTAAGGTGCGTATCCCGATAAAGAGCTTTCAGATAATCGCCTTCATCATCGATATGCTGTAAAATATATTCGTCTATGGTCATAACAATCGACAATTAACTATTGACAATTGATAATTGACAATTGACAATTAACTGCGCTGTCACACTGCATAGTAATTGTCAACTGTCAATTGTCAATTAATCAAAGGTATCTATTCTTATTGGGCAATACACTTTCTTCTGCATACTTCAGAGCATCTCCCACTACGTTAATTTCAAGGAAAGAAGTATGTGTACCGGCTTTGCCGCTACTTAGATAACCGACCATATCAGTCTCGCACAGACGACCTTCTTTCAGCAGACGGCGCAAAGCTGCAAAGTAATATTCTTGTCCGTTAGCAAGCTCCGGCATATAAATGGCTTCCACGCCATAAGAAAGTGCCAGATGACGCATGGTCTTTTCCTTATAACAAATAGCCAACACCGGATATTTACCACGGAATGCAGCCAGATTACGGGCTGTACGTCCACTGTAACTATCAGTAATGATCGCACGTATCTTCAACTTTGAAGTAGCCTTTACTGCTTGCTTTGCGAGGAAAGCTGTCACATCATTGCTGTTTTCATCCAACGGAATTCGGATATCATTATCAGCCAATTTATCTTTTTCTGCCTGTGCGGCAACCTTTGTCATGGTTTTCACAGCATCCAACGGATATTTACCATAAGCTGTTTCACCGCTCAGCATCAAAGCATCCGTACGGTAATAGATAGCATTTGCAATGTCCGTTACCTCTGCACGGGTAGGACGCGGATTCGTAATCATCGTATGAAGCATCTGAGTAGCCACAATTACCGGCTTCTTAGCCAGAATACATTTACGGATGAGCACACGCTGGATACCGGGAATACGTTCTTGCGGAACTTCAATGCCCAAGTCACCGCGAGCTACCATCACACCGTCAGCTACTTCCAGAATTTCATCGATGTTATCAACGCCTTCCTGATTTTCTATCTTGGCAACAATCCTGATATCGCTGTTATGGGCATCCAGTATTTCCTTTATATCCAGAACATCCTGTTTATTACGTACAAAAGAGTGAGCAATAAAATCAATATCTTTCTCAATGGCATACAGGATATTTGTACGGTCCTTCTCCGTCAGAGAAGGAAGATTGATACGTACACCCGGTACATTTACACTCTTACGACTTCCCAGAGTAGCATCATTTTGTATCTCACACACCAGATAATCATCCGTCTTTTCCACAACGACCATTTCCAGATCGCCATCATCTATAAGAATATGTATGCCAACAGCCACATCGTGCACAAAACTGGGATAAGAAACAGAAATGCATTCGCGGGTAGTCTCCAGATCCGGGTTGCCTACCACTTTTACCTTATCCCCTACTTTATACGGAATGGGTTCAGCACAGATGGTAGTGCGCACCTCCGGTCCCTTAGTATCCATCAAGATAGCTATGCGATTAGATACCGCACGCACATTATCTATCAACATCTCCGCACCTTCGCGCCCAAGATGTGCCGTGTTCATACGCACCACATTCATACCGGCTTCAAACAAGCCTTTTATAAAATCAACGTCGCAGCGTTTATCAGAAATGGTTGCAACGATCTTAGTCTGTTTTAATAACATAATCTTATACCTATTTATTTAATCATTTATCACTTATCAACGCTTCCAGCGCCAGGCGGTAGGAGTTCAACCCGAAACCGCAGATAACGCCTTTACAGGCGCAAGCTATCATAGATACATGACGGAAAGCCTCACGAGCATGCACATTAGAAATATGTACCTCGATAACCGGAGAAGTAACCGAACGGATAGCATCCTGCAGGGCGATAGAGGTATGCGTGTAGGCACCCGCATTCAGGATAATCCCATCTACATCAAAACCGGTTTGCTGAATCTTATCTATCAGCTCTCCTTCAATGTTCGACTGAAAGTAGTCTATCTGTATATCAGTATACTTCTGACGAAGTTCGGCAAGATAATCTTCAAAAGTAACACTGCCGTAAATGGAAGGTTCACGTTTGCCCAGCAGATTGATATTCGGGCCATTAATTATTTGTATCCTCATAACACAATTTTTTATACCTTTGTCCCGGAAGTACCTGCTCCGTACCAAGTCCGTACCAAGTCCGTACCAAGTCCAAGTGTATAGATACGGAGCGAATACGGAGCAGACACGGCTCAGATATGCCCTAAGAAATATTTAAATCGAGTTGCCAAGATAGTGCAGACCGTACGCAGAAGCAAATTTATCAGTATTCTGCTAAAGTGCAGCCTATTTTCGCGGAGCAAAGGTAGAAAAAAGAAATGAAAACAGAAGAAAAATCAACGAATAACGAGAGACAAGCGTTGATAATCAGAAAGTACCAGCAATATTTAAAGTTAGAAAAGGCTCTTTCTGCCAATACGCTTGATGCCTACCTGACCGATCTTAACAAACTGCTGTGTTTTCTGAAAACAGAAAACATCGATATGCTGGCTGTGACTCTGGATGATTTGCAACGCTTTGCCGCCGGATTACATGACATCGGTATTCATCCCCGCTCGCAAGCACGTATCCTGTCGGGAATAAAATCTTTCTTCCACTTTCTGGTCATGGCAGACTATCGGGAAGATGATCCCAGCGAACTACTCGAAGGTCCTAAAATCGGATTCAAACTACCCGAAGTGCTTACCGTCGAAGAAATAGATACTATTATCTCCACTGTAGATATGAGCAAGAAGGAGGGACAACGCAACCGGGCCATCCTAGAAACCCTATACAGCTGCGGATTACGTGTCTCGGAACTTTGTAACCTGAAGTTATCCGAACTCTACTTTGACGAGGGTTTCATCAAGGTAGAAGGAAAAGGCAGCAAACAGCGTTTAGTCCCTATTTCTCCCCGTGCCATCAAAGAAATAAAATACTGGCTGCTCGACCGCAATCTTGGTAAAATAAAGAAAGGATTTGAAGATTACGTTTTTCTCGCCCGATGGGGAAATAGCATTTCCCGCATCATGGTTTTTCACCTGATTAAAGAGCTGGCAGAGAAAGCCGGCATCACCAAAAATATCAGTCCGCACACCTTCCGCCATTCCTTCGCCACCCACTTGTTGGAAGGAGGTGCCAACCTCCGCGCCATCCAATGTATGCTGGGACACGAGTCTATTGCGACCACTGAAATCTACACCCATATCGACCGGAATATGTTGCGAAGTGAGATCATTGAGCACCATCCACGGAACATTAAGTACAGAAAAGATACAGGATTTCATTAAATTATAATAAAATTGGCTATTCGTGTTAGATTGTGCCGATAGATTTAATATCTTTGCGAGGCTATTATTATGTGGTAATAGGCACTAAGAAAAACGAGTAGACTAATTTCAATTACAAACAATTAATTTATACCTAAGATGACTAAGAAATTGTATCTGCCTTTGTTAATGGCACTGGTTG
>USSR01000006.1 GCA_900557355.1 uncultured Bacteroides sp. | reverse complement strand
CCTCATCTTACACTTCCATGAAATACGAAAACCAGCACAAATTGAACATCGGGGGAGCCTATATTACCAATCCACGCCTTCCCCGGTCCACTGAATTGATGGGGGGAATAGGTTTAAGTAATTCGTATATAAATCTGCGAGGTGGAAAAATGCAATACCTGGAAGTGAGTGCAGGAGCAAGTTTTCCTATCCGGTACTCCTATCTTTCATTAGGCGCCACCTGGCGGAAACAAATCAATTCACGCAGTAGCCTGATGCAGGAAAGCCGATTCAGCATGAATCTGAATATTACGTTTGGAGAAAGAATATCACGGTCAAAATTGAGGTAAGGGAATAGTATTCTTCTGACGGATTATGAACTAAATGTGATAATGTGGTAGGGTGATAATGGAATAACTCCACACGGTAACTCCATTTACATGCCGAGGTAAAGACCGTTACATGCCGCGGTAAAGGTCGTTACAATAAGGGGTAAATGCCGTTACATGCGGTGGTAAATGCTTTTACATTTTGTAGTAAACAGTTGGTAAATGCTATTTGTTGATTATTAGTAAATTAATAAAAAACCATCAGCAATCTTTAATTCATATCTGTAGGATATGAGTCAATTCCGGCAACAAGCATTGAAGCATACTAAAGAACAGAATAATCAGAAATATAATTCTTCAACTTCTTTCGGTAAACCTCTCCGATAGGGATACTTCTTTTATCCAGAGCAATTTTACTGCTCTCTATGGTACGTATGCAATCTTTGCGAATAATAAACGAGCGGTGCACACGTATAAATTCATCAGAAGGTAACCTCTCCTCCATATATTTCATTGTACACAGACTCAGTATAGGCTTTGGTTCATCCTTACTATAAATCTTCACGTAATCGCCCAACCCTTCGATATAAGATATTCTGGATATATCCAAACGGAAAATCCGATTGTCGGACTTTACATAAATCACTTTAGGCATTTCGGGCTGAGATGTATCTGCCTGAGACTTTTCGGAAACGACAGTAAGCTGCATCCCTGTTTCACCTTTCAGACTGAACCAGCGCGAAGCCTTATTCACCGCTTCAAAAAAGATAGGAAAATTGATTTCAGATATCAGGTAATCCAATGCATCCAGACGGAAGCACTCAGCGGCATACCGGGGAGTATCTGCAATAAAAATGACACGAGTGAACGGAGAAAGCAATTTACTGAATTCCATTCCGTTGATTCCCTCCATTTCTTCCTGCCCGATTCCTACGAAGTAAAGGTGTACCTTGTTGTCATAATAACCTTTCAATGCCTCAATAGGGTTACTGTACTTCCCACACAAAGAAAGAAAGGGTGTTTTGGCTATGAACATTTCCAGTTGTTCACTCACCTGTTGGTCGGCATGCAAAATAGCACAAGTCAAATTCATCATCATTTCTCTTATTTTTAGAAATTAGACGAACGACTTTCCGGAAGGCTGCAAAAAGAAAATCGAGAATTAATATTTCTTCACTTCACTTAAACGATTAGTAAGAGTTTTTATGAACAGATCTTCCTTCACCGGAAGCAACAAAGCACATTTTCCCTTCGTTCCGTACTTCACCAGCACATAGCGCATCACAGCGAAACGTCCTATTTTCATAGAAGAGGCACGCTCTACAGAAATAATGTCTTTCAGGAGTATTTCCTCCGAACGGGAAAAGCGACCGTAAAAAAGGAGAAGCCTGCCGTCTGTGGTCAGCGTATACGTAGTATGGATGAGGCGCTCGATAGCGATGATGAGCAGGAGCATAAAAAGAATAGCCATAACAGCATGCTGCATCCACATGGCATAAATGACGATGATCGTTGTCAGCACCAAAAACAAATATTGTCCCACAGCAATGCGGGCATGGAAGATACGATTCATTTTATTCTGTTTTTGCTGCTAAGATAGGTATTTTTATGGAACGACGTGAGTTATTCTTCTAATATCTCCCTCAGTTTATCACCTAACCGCTTTTCTCCCTCCAACCTCATTTTCCAACATACCGATTTATGGAACATATATACCTGCTCGGCAGGCAGGCAAAACAGTTTCTCAATTTCTTCTACAGACTGTCCAAGGGCGACCAACATACAAAGCAGTTCCTCATCTTTCGTAACACCGGGAATCAGTTCCTGTACTTTCCCTATAAAGTCCGGATAATGGAAAATAAATATCTCGCGGAAAACAGCACCACGCGCTCCGCAAAGCATATCTTTCGAAGCATAAGGCGAGTCTTCGGAAATCATTTCTATCAAAGCCCGACTGATCTCTTTCATACACAATCGGGATATTTTCTCTACTTTATTCATTGTCGGTTAGTTTTCTATTATTAGTTGCAAATTTGCAGAAACTATAAGATAAAATCATAAACAGCCAATATACAATCCAATATACAAAAATGTATCTTCCTCATTATCAACCATGAATAAAAGTCATAAAAATATAGATATCATTTTCTTTCTTTTCCAAATGGAATTGTATCTTTGCCCAAACAAAGTAAGTTTTTAGAATCATGAATATAAGGAAGCCATTATTCTTGCTCTTACTATTTGTAGGAGCTTGTTCTACTGATTCACATTCTCCAAGCACAGAAGATGTCGGACAGTGGCAACAAACAGCAGAAAAACTCACCACATTACTAAAAGAGGAAAAATTCCGGGAAACTGAAAATCTGACTAAAACCAAGATAGCGGAATTACTGGAAAATGCAAATGATACGGAAGAGAATGACACGCTGATCAAATATGCCCGGCAGATACTTTCTATCTCTTACTACAACTACTTAAAAAGTAAGCAATTTCGTTCCGGCATAGAGTATATGGATAGTCTCAGCCAAATTTCGTTCATACACGAGAACTGCAAACATGAACTGTTATCCGCCCGGGCAAGTATGCACCAGATGTATGGAAACAATGAGCAAGCCATCAAATTAGCCGATGAATACCTGCAACTACCCGACTATGAGGATGCAGACCGCTTTATCCCACAAGCTGAAATAGTCAGCGGAGTTTATATCTATTCCGGAAATGACATACCCCAAGCCATCCGAATATTGGAAAAGGCCGTGAAAGCCTACCGGCAGGGAGGAAAATACCAGAATATGCTTCGCATCATGTCCCGACTCGGCATTTATTATCGCCTCATCGGAGAATATGAAAAGGCGGTCGCTATCAATCAGGAAGCCATCAGCAGCTATACCGACAGCATAGCTCCCCCTAATATAGTAATAGCTTATGGCGAACAATCAAACCTTTATGCAGAATTGGGCATGTACGACCGGGCACTGCAACTGAATACGGAAGCTCAACGCTATTCGCTTATGAAAGACAGTTTCGGACTGGGCGATCTCTATCGTTACCGGGCATCCATATTCGGTCAAACAGGGAATAAAGATTCCATATTCTACTATTTAAATCAGGCCGAGAAGATATCAGCCCTGCGTGGCAGCTTCAAAGGAGTATTTGTGAACAAAGTTACTACAGCAGAAGCCTATCTGGAGTATCCCGATTCTGTACAAAAAGCACTAACGCTTGCATTAAGTATCTGTCCGGACAGTTCCCGCATGCCGAAGTGGGCCAAATATGAACTGGAACTTCACTTAGGGCGAGCTCTATTACAAACAGGAAAAGCTGTGCAAGGAATACCTTTGATAGAGAAAGCCACACAAGGCTTTATAAAGATGGATATGAAATCCAGAGAACAAAAGGCCAACGATATACTTATGGACTACTATCTGGACATGAATATGAAAGACGCATTCATTCGTTGCTATAGGCGTAGCCAAACTTTTACAGATTCACTGAATTTAGCTGAAAAGATGCGTGCCGTCGCTGCTGCCAATATCCGGTTTGATACCGAACGGAAAGAAAAAGAAAATACTTTGCTCTCGGCACAAGTGAAGCTGCAAAAGCAACAGTTATTCTATAATATATGTATTTCAATTACCCTGCTGTTGACACTTATCATTTCCGTTGCCTATTTCATAAATAAACGAAAGGCCAATCGTTTGCTCTTGGAAAAGCATAAACAAAAAAAAAAAAAATTAATCACCCGCCAGCAAGAACTGAACCGTCGTAACGAGCAGTTGACCGAACAAATAGAACAGGCAATGGCTACCAACAACCTGACTTCTATCCGCCAACTGACCGGACAAAACCTTCTCAGCAAAGAAGATGAAAATGATTTCAGACAATCGTTCGCTGTGATACACCCACTTTATTTACCCAGATTACGGGAATATTATCCGCAACTTACCCGCAATGAAGAATTGCTGGCCATGCTCATCTGCATGAACCAAAGTACGGATGAAATAGCTTTGATTATGGGTATTAACCGTAACAGCGTCAATATGATACGTTCACGTATGCGAAAGAACATAGGACTTGCAAAAGAAGAGTCTCTGGATGAAGTTGTTAAACAGTTCTTATCATAATTTTATGAATTAATATACGGGAAAAGTACAATGAAACTACTTATTTCGTAGCTTTGCAGTACTTAAACATACAAAATATGATTAGAGAGTTCGACTTTTTAGTAATTGGTTCCGGTATAGCCGGCATGAGTTTCGCTCTGAAAGTAGCTCATAAAGGTAAAGTAGCGCTCATCTGCAAAACGGAATTGGAAGAAGCTAATACATTCTTCGCACAAGGGGGAATCGCCTCAGTAACCAATACACTGGTAGATAATTTCGATAAGCACATTGAGGACACCATGATTGCAGGTGACTGGATCAGTGATCGTGCCGCCGTAGAAAAAGTGGTACGTGAAGCACCCGGACAAATCAAGGAACTGATAGAGTGGGGAGTAGAATTTGACAAGAATGACAAAGGAGACTTCGACTTACATAAAGAAGGCGGACACTCTGAATTCCGTATCCTGCATCATAAAGACAATACAGGCGCCGAAATACAGGAAAGCCTAATCAAAGCTGTAAAGACGCATCCTAACATTGAGATATTCAACCGCCATTTTGCCGTAGAAATCATCACACAGCATCACATGGGGATTATTGTAACCCGCCATACCCCGGGTATCAAGTGCTACGGAGCCTATGTATTGAATGAAGATACAGGCGAGGTTGATACTTTCCTCTCTAAAGTAACTCTCATGGCTACGGGTGGTGTGGGTGCCGTTTACCGAAATACGACTAACCCATTGGTTGCCACCGGAGACGGGATTGCTATGGTATACCGTGCCAAGGGTTTCGTACAGGATATGGAATTTATTCAATTCCATCCAACTGCCCTTTATCATCCGGGAGACCGCCCCTGTTTCCTGATAACAGAGGCAATGCGCGGGTATGGTGCCGTATTGCGCAACATGGGAGGCGAAGAATTCATGCAGAAATATGACCCACGTCTTTCTCTTGCTCCTCGTGACATTGTAGCACGTGCCATCGACAGTGAAATGAAACAACGTGGTGATGATCATGTTTACTTGGATGTTACCCATAAAGATCCGGAAGAGACCAGGAAGCATTTCCCGAACATCTACGAAAAGTGCCTCAGTTTAGGTATTGATATCACAAAGGACTATATACCTGTGGCTCCTGCCGCACATTATCTGTGTGGTGGTATCAAAGTTAACCTGAACGGAGAGTCTTCTATCAACCGCCTGTACGCTGTAGGAGAATGTTCCTGTACTGGTCTGCATGGAGGCAACCGCTTAGCTTCCAACTCTTTGATTGAAGCAGTTGTCTATGCCGATGCTGCTGCTAAACATGCACTAAGCATGCTCGACCGTTATGAATTCAATCATGAAATACCTGAATGGAATGCAGAAGGTACTGTGACTAACGAAGAAATGGTGCTTATTACTCAAAGCATGAAAGAAGTCAACCAGATTATGGGTGCGTATGTAGGTATTGTACGTAGTGACCTACGCCTGAAACGTGCTTGGGTACGTTTGGATATGATATATGAAGAGACGGAAGATCTTTTCAAGCGCAGCAAGGCATCCAGAGCTATTTGCGAGCTGCGTAATATGGTCAATGTCGGTTACCTGATTACCCGTCAGGCAATAGAACGCAAGGAAAGTCGCGGATTACATTATACGATTGATTATCCGCACGCAAAGAAATAGTATAAGGACCTCCCCTATGAGGGCATACGCTTGTAATGCAAAACGCCCGGATGTTTCTTCAAGCGAAACACCCGGGCGTTCTTTATCATAGAAATAAGAATTTCTTAATAGTTTTCTTTCTTCACTTCGAAGTAAGCCTGCGGATGCAAGCAAGCCGGACAAACTTCGGGAGCTTCTTTACCTGTAAAGACGAAACCACAGTTACGGCATTGCCATACTACTTCGCCTTCCTTAGCGAATACTGTAGCATTCTCGATATTATTTACGAAAGCCAGATATCTTTCTTCATGACCTTTTTCGGCAATTGAAATGTTGCGGTACATAGCAGCAATTTCATAGAAACCTTCTTTTTCTGCTACGTCAGCAAAGTGAGGATAATCCAGAGACCATTCTTCATGTTCACCAGCAGCAGCTTCTTTCAGGTTATCCAATGTAGTGCTGATAACACCGGCAGGATAGCTGGCAGTAATTTCTACCATACCACCTTCCAGATACTTGAACATACGCTTAGCGTGTTCCTTTTCCTGGTCGGCCGTTTCAGTAAAAATAGCAGCAATTTGTTCGTAACCTTCCTTCTTTGCTACACTTGCAAAATAAGTGTAACGCATTCTTGCTTGTGATTCTCCTGCAAATGAGGTCAACAGATTCTTTTCTGTCTGAGTTCCCTTAACACTTTTAGCCATAATCTTTTTTCTTATTTAGTTAGTAAATTACGTATCAATTGTCGTTAGTCATTCATATTAATAACACAAAAATAAGTTTTTTGTTTGATATTTACACACTTTTTATTCATTGTATTTATCTATGAAAGCATAGATAAAATCTATTTCCGGAAATATAATTCGGGAAAAACGTTATCTTTGTATTTGGTAAACATAAATACTTCCGACTATGAAAACAATAACTAAATTATTAATTCTCTCATTCATAATGATGGGAATTACAGCTTGTTACACTTCTATTCCGCTAAAGGTAGGTGAATCGGAGAATAATACGACCTATCAGGTCAGTTATCTCTTTGAGCACGATGGGTGCAAAGTATATCGCTTTTATGACAGAGGCAACTATGTCTATTTTACGACACGTGGGGATGTTACCTCCATCAAGAACGATTCGACTCAGGAGCGCAGGGTTACAATCTATAGAGATACGATCTATTCAAGCAATAACGAACTAAAACCTTAATAGTCATCTGTGTAAGTCAGCACCTTCAGTTTTTTCGAGATTCTGTATCATTCTGCACTATTTCTACCACAACCTCTTCTTCATCAGTGTATGGATTTACAATCTCAGCTACTTCGGCAGCAGTCTTCGGCTTCACAGTAATGCCTTCTTTGGTCTGCTCAACATACGCCATACGTCCGTCGGGTAGATAATACAGGTAGTCAATGCACACGCTTCGACGCCCTGTGGTACCGGATTTACTATCTATGGTAAGTATTGCATTATGATAGAACAGATAGTTTTGTCCCTTGAATTCAATGATTCCCGGATGTATGGTAAAGCTATTTTCTGCCATTCCTGTCAAGACTCCACGATACGTCCATGGACCATCCATGCTTGGTGCCGTGGCATAGCTAATGGTTTCACGCCCCTTACCCATCGATGCATACGTCAGATAGTAAAGATTTCCACGTTTATGAATCCATGGACCTTCCACAAATTTCGGCATTTTAAGAATCTCTATGTTTCCGTCCAGTTCTGTCATATTGGGTTTAAGTTTCACTAAGAAGCAGGTACCATTACCCCAGCTCATCCATGGTGTGCCGTCATCATCCACAAAAACAGTCGGATCGATATCGTTCCACCATCCACGAGGACCGTTAGGAGTCATATCATCTGTAATAAGCGGTGTACCCCGAGCATCAATGAAAGGTCCCGTCGGACTATCTGACACGGCAACGCCTACTACTTTACTATTATATGGCGCATCAGCCTGCACCGTTGTATAATAATAGAATTTCCCATCTTTCTCTACAACCTGGGAAGCCCATGCTTCTCCAACTCCCCACGAGAAATCCGTAGGTTTCAGCACACAGCCATGATCGGTCCATGTTTTCATATCTTTTGTTGAATAACACAGCCATTCGGTTATGTTAAAGTCCTGTCCTTCTTCAGCCTCATCGTGACCCACATAGAGATACAGTCTACCATTATGCACCATAGGTGCCGGATCAGCGGTAAACTTATCCGTCACTATCGGATTACCTTCCGAAATAAACTTCACTTCATTTCTTTTCTCACCACAGGCAGATAAGATCAGATACAAACTAACAATAAAAAGAGTGTTTCTCATGATCAAAAACAATTAAGTAAGTAATTCTATTTTTTATATTCTCACTGAACCGGTGTAAATTTATAAAGAAGTACCCCATGAGCCGGAACATTGAGAGGCAATGGTTTCCGTCCTGTATCCAAGATTTTTATATCCTTTTGTCTCCAAAGGTCACGCACAGTTTGTTTACCAGTAATGTTCAGTTTTTCAAAATCACGGAAAGAGATATTAGCCTTTTCTCGGTCGAAATTACAGAAACCAACCGCCTTACCGCCATCCTCAAGTTCTTTCACATAAATACGTAATTCTCCTATTGAATACGCACATATGGCTTGTTTACCCAAAGGATCCTGATTAACAGCTATCACCTCATTGTTAGTCAGCAGACTTAGGGTGAAATCATCCATTTTCTCCAAATCGCAACCTATCAGAAGTGGTGCAGAGAATAAACTCCAAAGACTGAAATGGAGATACTGTTCGTCAGGTTTAAGCTTGGTTTGGTGAGGATTTCCCCAACCTACAATACCAAGAACCAGCATGTCCGGATCATTCCAGTTACCAGGTTTCGCCCATGCAGCTGCACGGTCTTGAGAAAGAGCAATACCTTTTACACTTTCCCAAGTATCCGTGATATCGTTAGTCGTACGCCAGCACTGGCCTCCGACGGCATCTCCCCATTTCCAAACATCTCCCATACCATACTGGCACAAGTTATAAACAATGTCCCTGGGCTGTTTACGTAAATAATCACCCATAATCTTAAATGGCTTTCTACCGGCAATTGAATCCCCACCCCCTTGAAATGCCAAGGAAGACACACTGTAAGGATCCTTATCTAAATCACGGTCAAGAACTCCCCCGTAACTGCACCAATCATATTTCAAATAATCAAATCCCCATTTACCATACATATCAGCATCTTGCTTTTCATAACCATAACTGCCTACGCAACCTCCACAAGTCCACGGACCAGGTGAAGAATAAATACCCACTTTCAGTCCAAGTGAATGTATATAGTCCGTTAACCCTTTCATATCAGGAAATTGAGCATTAGGTATGATATTACCTTGATCGTCACGCAACCGTCCACCTCTGGTCTGGTCGTTGGGATCTCTGTGATGTTGCCATGAATCATCTATATTGATATAAGTCCAGCCATAATTCACTAAACCACTTTCAACCATAGCTCTTGCTGCTTGCTTCACTTTTTCAGCCGAGACTTCGTGTCCGAAGCAGTTCCAACTGTTCCATCCCATCGGTGGGGTAAGAGCAATCCTGTCACCACACTCAATACGAAGCTTTCTTTCTGCCGTCCCTTTCACATTTTTTGCCTGTAAAACCACTTCAAATGTACCGGCTTTGGTTAGCTTACCCGTAAGCAGACCCGTTTCTGGGTGAATCTCCAGCCCTGCCGGCAATCCCTCTGCTATAAATGTCATCGGACGATCGCCTGTAGCCGCTACCTGATATTGGAATGGTGAACCGGGACGCACTCCAAACACAGAAGCCCCATTAATTCTCGGCGTCGCGGGAGCAGGTGGAGTCAGTATATAAGGTTCCGTAGCAATGAATTTAAGTGTAGGAAAACTCTTCTTTCCTTTTGATATAATCTTTGCATCCGCCCAGTCAGCATGATCATAATAAGGCCTGTCACCACCATCAGCAACAATCAGTTCAAGCCTTTTGACTCCATCCAGTGAAACCGAACATAATTTAGGCGCATCTCCCACCTTTACAATTCCACTGGACCAAAGTCTGGCTCCATCTCCTATTACAACAAACTCGGCAGATGTCTTATGTTCGATGATCTCATCATCCAGCCCTACCTGAGCCGTAAATGATACGGCTTTGCCATCCAATTGAATTGCTATCTCACTAACTGCATGGGTGCCCACTCCACGTTCAAACGTTTGTCCTCCGATTGTCAGGGTTTTACCGTCAACCGATTTATTTTTCATAGCTACTCCATGACCTTGAGTCATAGCTGTCAGATCCAAATCATCAAGCCACACAGTATGGGATTGACCATATCCTGTAGTTATGGAGGCTATTACAAACCCTACAAAGGTCAATAACTGTTTCATATTATTCTTCATATTTTAAGATATTTCCAAATCATTATTTCAAGAAAGCACTACAGTGATATCACGATTGATTTTCCCTCATAGATAACACTCTTGTTTACTTTTGACTGATAAATTCCAATGCCTGATTCAGGCGTTACAATCACAATATTGAAAGACATTCTTTCCTTCATTCCTGTAAACGAACCTTTTCTGTCACTGATAGTAAGGGTTTTATCTAAATCATTCCACTTCAGATCAAACGTGCTGAACCGGCCTTTCTCATAATTGTAATTGATTCCTTCGTCTTCATAAACAGAATAAGAACCATCAGCCCCCGGATAAATACGGATTTCCCACGGTTGTTCCGTCTCCTCAGATGCATACTGCTTCTGAGATCCCAACGGCAATATAGAACCCGCTTTCACAAATAAAGGAGTCTTCATAAGATCCACATCGATATCAGTGAATATCCCTCCCTTATGAGATGTACCATTCCAAAAATCAACCCAACCGGCCGAGCATTCCGGAAGATAAACTTTCATCCGATTAACACCGCTTTCTACCACCGGAGCCACCAGTATAAAAGGCCCGAACATAAACTGATAGTTTTGTTCCAGTGCAAAACGGTCTTCAGGGAAATCCATCACCAACGGACGCATCAAAGTAGAACCTTTAAATGAAACCGCAGCATTTTGTGAATAGATATAAGGAAGAAGTCTATAACGTAAATCCAGATACCGGGCGATGATATGTTCCACCTTTTCTCCATATCGCCACGGCTCTGTATTACTCATATAGCCGTGTACACGCATCAATGGAAAAAATGTTCCTGCCTGTATCCAGCGGATCAACTGTTCATGGTATCCGGCATTTGTATACTGGTCTCCCGGACGGAAAAACCCACCTGCATCATAAGTCCACCAAGGCAGACCTGTCGCCATCTGCCCCAATCCCCCTACGATTTGCCGACGTAAGGTTTCCCAGTCATTGCCTACGTCTCCCGACCATGTGGCGGCTGCATAACGTTGCATTCCTGAAAATCCACTGCGAGTAAAAATCATAGCTCGCCTATCAGGATCATCCTGACGCAAACCTTCATAGATTGTCTTGCTGACATACATCGGATATACATTCCGGTAAACCTCTCCCGGAGTTTGTTCACGATTGATGCGACGGTTCTGCAAATCATCATTCTCCGGTTCAGTAGCATCCTGCCACCAGGCATCAATACCATATTTCAATAATCCGGTACGGAAGTTCTGCCAATAGAAAGCCGCCGCATCCGGATTGAAAAAGTCAATCCAATCACTGCCCGGTATGTAATATCCCTTTTCCTTGACTTGTTTCCCCACTTCGGACTGAGCATCAATTTTAGACCATACAGAGATCATCAGACGCACATCCATCTCATGAAGTTCCTTCATCATACTTCCCGGATCAGGATATCTATCTTCATCAAATTTCATGGCATTCCAACCATATTTTCCCCAATATTGCCAGTCCTGTACAATCATATCAACAGGCAATTTCCGTTTCCGGAATTCACGAGCATTCTCCAGCAATTCTGCCTGAGTATTATAACGCTCCCGGCAATGTATATATCCCAAACTCCACAAGGGCATCATGGGGGCAGGTCCGGTTAGTTCCCGATAACTGGCGATCACTTCATCTCCATTACCGGCGAAAACCGTATAATCTAACATTTGGGCAACCGGAGAACGGAATACAGTCTCTTCTGAAACAGGACGCCAATACAACACAGGCTTATCATTGCGTTCACCTTGCACTTCTATATCGTGCCTACCGGCTGCCAACTCCACAATGGCAGAAGTAGTAGGAGGTAACCATAAATTATTGACATCCACAATCTCTTGTCCGTCGATAACCAGATAATGCTTCCGTGCCATTCGCTGTCCTACATCCAACAACAAAGAATAATTACCGGAACGAGGTACTTCCACCGAAGCTATAAACGAATAGGTTTGTCTGGTTTCTCTTACATTTCCACTCGTACCGGTGGTATTTACCGTAACAACCTCTCCACTAGCATTGACGGGAGTCAACTCGACAGATTTATCTGCCGGATTGAAATCTGTCAATCCATAGTTATTCCACAACAGCCCATAACCTTTATTTGAAAGAATAAAAGGAATAGAAATCTGCGTATTCACCTGCGTCAAGCGCCGTGTTAACCCCCGAATATTGAGATAACCGTCCTGAAACTGGCCTGTACCATATATGTATTCATCTTTCGGAGAAACAAAACGTTGTTCCACCTGATAGGTAGGTTCATTCTGCACAGAAGAAGCCTTCATAAAACGCCCGCCAACTTTCTCTTGAAGAATGATACGCTTATTCGTATCTTTAAAAGTCAGGACTTCCGTAGTTTTGTCAAATTCCACTGAAATTCCATTCAGAGATAAAACCAGTGATTGCTTATTCTCTGTAACTTCATATTCAGGAACAGGGAGTTTTTCTGTATAGATAAGCTCTTCCATAGGCGCCGAACCCGGTTGGGAAAATTGTACCCGGACAGCATTCTGATTTAATGGTATCAGCGAAAGTAATCCCTGCTTCAATTCAATAACTACTTTTTCTTTTTGCTTTGAAGTACATGCCACATTCAACAAAACAGCACAGAACAACAGGATAATTCCTGTTGTTCTGATATACTTTCTTTTATTCCTCATAGTATTTAGTACAAGTTATTTAGAGAACATCCAATAATCAAAATACATAAGATTGGTAGATGGTCTTCCTTTTACCACAAAATAAAGATCTTGCACTCCGGTCACTTTCGAGATATCAATGGTTCGTAGATCCCAACGGTCACTGCCACCTGTGCGGGGCACTTTAATGGTTCCCACCAATTCTCCGTCCACACCACCCAGACGCACTTCAAGCCGTACGGGGTCATTGTGTGTTGTACCGAGTCTGGCAGTGAACTTCGTTGCACCGTCTTTTCCAAAGTCCACGTCACGAACCCGGATATAGCTGCCGTCCTTCATTGCCGTCACAAAAACACCCACCTGATTGTTCTTGAAAGATTTGAAACCTTCGGAGAAAGCGATTGTCTCTGCTTCGTTCTTTACGTATGGATTCAAGGTAGCAAGCCCTTTGGTAATTCCTTCCGTCGCTTTCACCTCAGGAATTGAGCCGTCTTTGTTGAATTTAAGTTCTTCCACACATACCGAACGGTTAAAACCACCACCACCGGGCAACTTTCCGTTATGATAAAAATAGTAAGTCTTACCTCTGAAGTCGATGACGCCCGGATGGATTGTAAACGATCCGCCTCCGGCAGCCATTACCGTACCGCCATATTTCCACGGTCCTGTAGGGCTATCACTGCTAGAATATCCGATATGTTCGGGTAGCGGACCTCCCGGCCAGAATAAATAATACTTCTTATCCCGCTTATAAAGCCAGGGGCCTTCTTCATACAGAGTGGCTCTCTGGGCATCGCCTTCGCGTTTACCAAACGATTCTGCTACCAAAGGTACACGCACAATATCCCCACTATAAGAAATCATATCCTCATTCAACTTCACATAATACAGATTCGGATTTCCCCAATACAAATAAGCCTGTCCGTCATCATCAATAAAAACAGTCGGATCAATGTCTCCCCATTCACTCTGAACCAATGGCTTTCCAAGCGGATCATAGAAGGGACCGTAAGGACTATCAGCTACCGCCACACCAATTGCACCTCTATTGTTTATATTCGAAATCATGGGTACGTACATATAAAATTTACCATCTCTCTCAATACATTGTGGAGCCCATGCATCCCCTTTTGCCCATTTAAAATCAGTATATGATAACACAGCGCCATGATCCGTCCAGTTCACCATATCATTGGTCGTATACAATCGCCAGTCGTTCATCGTAAACCAGGTAGAATTATCCTCATCATGGGTAGTATAAAGATATACTTTATCATTATATACCATTGGAGCCGGATCAGCCGTATAATTTGTCTGAATGATTGGATTTTGTGCCAATCCCGAAGTACCCATCACCACCAATAGCGATGAAAGGAATAAAGATTTCATTTTATTCATATTGCTTTTTTAGTTTGATTATTCTATAATTAATATTCCATGAATATCAAGATATTATTTATTAATAGTCACCCTATCATCGGCCCTCTCGTAGTCAAAGCAGTCAACGTCGACATAACCTCCCAACGACTTCGTTGCATAGTTAAAGATGGCAAACTTACTTCCCATAAACAGTTTTGTATAATCAAAACGCATTTTGAAATCTGTTCCAATCTTCTTCCATTCCTTATTATCCAAGCTATAATAGAAAGTAGCAATATCCCGCTTCGGAGTAAAATCACCCTCTATACGCAAATAAATGATATCCTGATTAAGTTCTACCTGTTCCTGTTCCTCTACATCCACACTTGCAATGGCTTTATTAGGAGTATTATCAAAGTTGACTACATTGGTAGACATCACAAGTCGTTTCGTATCTCCCTCCTTCACCACAGACAAAAGCCCGGAATGTCCATTAAATGCACTGAAACCTGCCACATCACCATCCTTCATATTCGAAATATCAAGCGAGACAGTAGCCTTACATTTCGGTCCTTCCATACGTTGAGTAATTGTATTCGGAGCTAAATACAGGTTATCAACCACCCGACTGGTCTCTAAACGTAAATATCCTGGCCGTTCTGTGAGCGACCACTTATCATCTACCGGATTATGATTCCATTGCCAGTAGAGTGAAAGCTTCTCATCGCTGAAGTCATCACTTCCAAGTATTCCTTTGGTGTTTTCAGTCGGATATATCTCTTTTTCCATCGTCAAGGGTACATGACCGTTTTCATCTCCCAGCATCGGCCATCCATCCACCCAGCGACAGGGCATCAGAGTAGGCACCCGGCCTATTCCTCCGCGGTCCTGAAAAATAACCCCATACCAGTCTCCTTCTTCCGAGTCAATAATACAACCTTGGCCTACTCCTCCGTAACCGTCAAAATCATGTTCCAAGATAACCTTTTTCTCATAAGGTCCTGTTATCTTGTCAGCACGGTAACATACTTCCCTGCGCACTCGGCCAGGGACACTCCAGTCCATAGAAATCATCAGCAAATAATACTTCCCATTATGTTTCACAACCTGGCTTCCTTCCAATAGTCCCTGTTCGTCAGCATCTCGCTCGAATATCTTCATACTGACTCCATCGGACTTCACATCCGATAAGTCACTCTTCAACTCTTTCAACTCACCGGTTCCATAGAATACATATACCCGTCCGTCATCATCAAAAAACAAAGAGGCATCATGGAAATGCTGCGTTCTCGACAATAGTTCCCACTTTCCGGCGGGATTGTCCGCCGTGAATATATACGACCGATAGGGTACATCGTTAGGTGAGAACAAGACATAGAATTTCCCATTATGATAGCGTATGGAAGATGCCCATTGCCCGCGTCCATAAACTGTTCCACCGATTAAATCATACTTTGAGTTATCGGTCAACTTATCGAAGACATAGCTCACAGTTTCCCAATTCACCAAGTCTTTTGACCTCATTACAGGTCCACCGGGCATCAAGTGCATGGTGGTACTTATCATATAATAGTACTCTCCTGCACGCGTCACAGACATATCCGGTACATCAGCATAAATTACGGGATTCCGATACGTTCCCTTCACCGACATTTCCGAACCGGAACACCCCATCAGTAATGAAGCAACAGTCAGCCATGCCAACATAATCTTTTTCATGATACAAATATATATTTATTTACTATTTATTTCTGACACAATTTCCCGGTCATCTTACTTGAATCTCCAATAGTCCATGTTAAACATTTCTCCATCACCTCCTCTAAAAACAAGGTACAGATCATGAACTCCACCCGTCTTCTCTACATCAGCAGTAAAGGTTTTCCACGTATTCCAGCCACCGGTATTATTTATATTACATACGCCCAGCAATGTACCATCAAGACCATCCAAACGGATTTCAATCTTTCCTTTGGTTATTGTGGCTGCACGGACTTCAAATGTCTTTGCCCCTTTGCCGAAGTCAACCGCTTTCACTTGAAGGAAATCCCTGTTATGAATGGAAGTAACATACATCCCGCTTTCATCGTCCTTGGCGGTTTTGAGTCCCTGGCTCCAGGCCATTGTTTCCGCCTCAGTCCGCTTATAAGGATTCAGTGTACCAACAGATTCAACCCCGACACCGTCATCCCACCAGGGCAGTTCTTTGATTGTACCGTCAGGATTATATTCTAGTTCAGCCACACATATAGACCGGCGTTCATGATGTTTGTCGGTTATCATGAAATTCAATCTATAATTAAATCCGAACACATAAGATTTACCTTTATAATCAATGATGCCCGGATGGTTTCCGGAAGACTTTCTGTTAGGTTTCATTATATACCCCTTGAATTCCCAGGGGCCTACCGGGCTGGGACCCATTGCTTAACCGATACCTTCCGGACAGCATGTACTTGCATAAGCCATATAATAGTGCCCGTTCTTCTTGTATGCCCAAGGACCCTCCTGAAAATGATAAGGGTCTTTCTGATTTTCTATCTTCCGGATTAATTTATCTTTCGTGATTTCCCCCGCACAGGATATCATATCTTCATTCAATTTCACATACCAAAGATTAGGATTTCCCCAATATAGATATGCCTGTCCATCATCGTCTATCAACACACTCGGGTCAATACTGTCATACTCGGCACCGATCAAAGGTTTTCCGAGAGGGTCGGTAAAAGGGCCAAAGGGATTATCAGCAACCAGCACACCGATGCCTCGTCCCTGCACGGGACAATACAAATAGAACTTTCCATTACGCTCGATGCACTGAGGAGCCCAGGCACCATTCTCAAATCCTCCCCAACCTGATACGGCAGGATCTGCCCACTTGAAATTATATAAATTGGCTATGGTTCCATGATCTGTCCAGTTCACCATATCGGTGCTGGTGTAAAGCAACCATTCTTTCATGCGGAAGCCTGCCATCCCTTCGGGAGCATAGTCTTCATCATGGGTAGTATAAAGATATACCATACCCTTGTGCACCATGGGCGCAGGGTCGGCAGTAAATTTGGTCTGTATAATCGGAGTCTGGGCATTCAGGCTCTCCTGAGGAGAAACCATACACAACATAACTGCCGTCAGCCCGGGCAAAATAAGTTTCTTCATTGTTTCTGGTATTTAAAATCTATATTTCCAAATAGCACTAAAATTTCACACTCACTCTTTTCCCATTGTAGTCAACAACTTTCCGGCTTCCATCTTGAAGTACAACAGTAAACTTTCTGTTTTTCAACATTCCTTCGTATGTCCCCTTCCGTGCTCCAATGGTCAACTGGCAGGAAGCATTGTTCCATGTCATAGGGATTTCAGTATATGCTCCCAACTCATAATTATAATTATCAAATTCATCCTCATACAGAACAAAAGAACCATCGGCACCGGCATATACTCTCAATTCAAGATTATCCCATGGTTTCTCTGTTGCATACTGCACTTTAGGTCCCATTGGAATGATACTACCCGCTTTGATATACAAAGGAATGACATCAATAGTCGTTTCCTTTTCTATTTCCTGTCCGCCGTCATACTTTTCATTCGTCCAGAAATCATACCAGATAGCACCTTCCGGCAAATATACCTTTGCGGACTTAGCCTGCATAAAGTCTACCGGAGCTTTATTCTCAAATTTCTGAACATTATTCTTATCCCAGCCATCATTTTCTTTTAGTTTTACCAGCTTCTCCTGAGTGTATTGCGCATTAACTACCGGCGCTACCAGAATGGATTTGCCGAACATGTATTGGTCTTTTATATCCCATACTTTCTTGTCAGCAGCAAAGTCCATCACCAACGCACGCATAAAGCTCGACTGCCGTTCGGTCACTTCCCATGAAGTGGAATAGATATAGGGCAACAATGCATAGCGCAGATGAATCATTTTTTCAATAGCATCATATATTGGTTCACCTTTTTTCCCGAATTGATAAATCTCCCTCGGTGTATCAGCTCCATGTGAACGCATCATCGGTGTAAACGTACCGAATTGCAACCAACGCACATACAGTTCCTGATACATCGGATTCTTGGGTGCACTTCCGTCATTCCAGCCCCTATTATAGTTTCCGGCAAAGAAGCCACCAATATCCGAGTTGAAATTAGGATTTCCGGTCAGAGTAAAATTCAAGCCTGCCGGAATCTGATTGCGCAGTGACTCCCAGGAAGAGCCGATATCTCCCGACCATACATTGGCTCCGTAACGTTGCTGTCCGGCAAAAACGGAACGTGTAAGAATAAAGACGCGTTTATCGGAAGTTACGGCACGCTGGTTATCATGCACTCCACCCACTGTCAACAGCGGATAAGCATTGCGTACTTTACGGAATGAACCCAGATAAGTCTTCGTATCAAAGTCCTCCGGCTTCCAATCGAAGTGGTCGGGTTCTGTAGAATCCATCCACCAGCCGTCCATGCCTAATTTGAAGATACCTTCATTCAGGTATTTCCAATAAATATCACGGGCCTTTGGGTTATAGGCATCGTATACACGTACTCCGGAAGGATATTCCATATTGGGCGGCCAAGTCTCGAGTCCCGATTGGGGCCATGTAGAGAAGTTAAACAGCATACCATTCTTGTCCAGTTCCCTGTAAGGCTTAGTCATCGGTCCAAACGAGGACCAGATAGAAATCAGCATATGCGCATTCATTCCATGCACATCATCGATCATCTTTTTAGGATCGCTGAACGAAGGGTTCTTAAAGTCCATCGCATTCCACAAATAGTTGTGTCCCCAGTATTGCCAATCCTGAATGATTCCGTCGAGAGGAACACCCAGTTCACGGTATTTCCGTACTACTCCCACCGTTTCTTCCTGACTCTTATACCGTTCCTTGCTTTGGAAATAGCCGTAAGTCCAGAGGGGGAACATGGGAACCTGTCCGGTCAATGCACGCATCTGCGCAACTACGCCGTCGGCATTTCCACCATACATAAAGTAATAGTCGATGCAATCTCCCACTTCGGACTGGAAAGACGTCTCTTCCGCTTTATCAGCAAAATTGGTTGGCGAATAATTATCCCAGAAAAGGCCGTATCCCTTTACTGACTGTACGAATGGAACCACATCCTCCACATTGCCCTGCACAAGATGCTTGGTCTGATTGCGTTGCGACATTTTCCCATTCTGAAGAATACCTAATCCATAAAGAGGCTCATCCTTATCTAAAAGAAACGCCTGCTTAACAGCGAACGTTTTTGTGCCTGCATCATTAAAATCAGTGAATTCCGGTTTTCCTTTCTCACTGAGCAACGGCTCTCCTTTAGCATTAAAGAAAGACACAATGCCGGATTCCAAATTAAGAGCAACCCCCATTTCACTACTTTCCAAGCTTATAATATTGCCTTCCTGAGTAACGGAAGTCTTCACTTTCTGAGGAATTTCTACTACAGAAAGACTCTCCTTCGTATACTTCCACCCATTAGGAGATTTTAGTATTCTTACAATTGACGGAGTATAGAATTGCAATTCTACATCTACAGAATTAATGGTCACTTTAATTCCCTCAGGAATTTGCTGATAATCCTGCCCAGCAAGCGGAATACAACAACACAGCGCCATTAATATTAATACACTTTTAATTGATTTCATGGCATTTATTACATTTAATGATTAGAACTCGCATTCCATAACTTTGTACGATACAAAAATAGCTGCATATCTTTTACACCTTTTTCAATATTAGATATTTGACTTTCAATATTAGATAAATTGATGGCTATCTATCAGAACATTCCATCAAGTAGCCATAATAATAAGCCTGATTGCCATCAATCGTGTATTCATCCAGCATTCTTGTTCCCCAAGAGTTAGCTCCTCCTACGCCATGAATATATTCAAACCAATATTCACATAGTCGCGTCCGGGGAGTTCATAGGCATGCCTGTCCTTCTCTAAGTTTTCCTCATCATACGGGCACACACCCAAACAGAGCGATTGCAAACCTGTCACTTTCAGAGATTTGATTTCAGATTTCAGATAAAACTTCTTTCGTAGATTTACCGTAGCTCTATCGTACTTAAGCCGTATCCGAACCGTACTTGCTCCGTACATTCTTCGGTCAGAGGTACCTCCAGGCGGAGAAACTACGGGTTTGGTACGGAGCAAGTACAGCCCAGGTACGGTGAAAGCACAATGAAAGGATACAAATGGGAAAGCAGCGGATAGCCATATTTTCCGAAAGATGTAACACCAGGAAAGAAACATGTAACATCATTATTGGGCTGAGAAAGCAGAATGCTGTATGTTTGCGACATAAAATTCAAAACCATGAAAAACATTGCAATTATCTTAGTATGCGCATTGGCATACTGCTTCGGGGTACAGGCACAAAGTACCATCCCCCACTCCCAGGCTGGTTTCGACGTAGAAAAGGCAGGAATAGCCCAAGGGAAAATAGAAACAGTGACTTATAACTCCAAAACCGTCGGCACGAAACGGAAAGCATTGGTTTATACCACTCCCGGCTTCAATAAGAGCAAAAAATACCCTGTACTTTATCTGCTGCATGGCATTGGGGGTGACGAACTAGAGTGGTTCAATAACGGCAAACCGCAAGTCATTCTCGATAACCTGTATGCCGAAGGCAAACTAACGCCGATGATCGTAGTACTCCCCAACGGAAGAGCTATAAAAGATGACCGCGCTACCGGCAATATCATGGCTCCAGATAAAGTAGAAGGTTTCGCCATTTTTGAAAAAGATTTGCTGAACGATCTGATTCCCTTTATTGAAAAGACATATCCTGTAATCAAGAACCGGGAAAGCAGAGCCATCGCGGGACTGTCAATGGGTGGCGGGCAATCCCTAAATTTTGGTCTGGGAAATCTGGATAAATTCGCCTGGGTAGGAGGATTCTCATCCGCTCCTAACACCAAAGCACCCGAAGTACTTGTCCCTAATCCGGAAGCTGCCAAACAGCAACTGAAACTACTGTGGATATCCTGCGGAGACAATGACAACCTAATGTCCTTCAGCGAGCGCACTCACCTCTACCTGCAACAGCATCGGATTCCCCACATCTTCTATGTGGAGCCCGGAGGCCACGACTTCAATGTATGGAAAAACGACCTCTACCTATTCTCTCAATTGCTATTCAAGCCTGTAGAGACATCAAGCTTCGATAAATACGGCCTTCACGGAGCACGTGCAGAATCCAACGTACGGAATTCCAAATATCCGCAACTGACGGCAGACCACCGCGCTATTTTTCGCATAAAAGCCCCGGATGCACAAAAAGTACAGATAGACCTGGGACGGAAATACGATATGGTCAGACAGGAAGGGGGTATCTGGGAAACAGTAACCGATTCTTTGGGTGAAGGTTTTCATTACTATTCACTACTGATTGACGGAGTGGCGGTAGCTGATCCCGGAAGCGAGACTTTCTATGGCATGGGACGCATGGCAAGCGGCATTGAAGTTCCTTTCAAAGGTGGAGAATATTATGCACTGAAGGATGTGCCGCATGGTGATATCCGCATGAAACGCTACTACTCGGAAGTAAGCCGTTCGTGGAGACGCTTCTTTGTATATACACCAGCCGGATATGACACCCACACGGCTGAAAAATATCCTGTTTTATACCTGTTGCATGGTGGCGGAGAAGATGAACGCGGTTGGGCTACACAAGGCAAAACCGATCTGATAATGGACAACCTGATCGCTGAGGGAAAAGCTAAACCGATGTTGATAGTGATGCTCGACGGCAATATGCCTTCTGCCGGGTTCAATGCCGGTGCCTTGAAAGCATTCGAAGCCGAGCTGATGCAGACTGTCATTCCATTTGTAGAAGATAACTACCGTGTCAGAAAAGAAGCAGACAGCCGGGCACTTGCAGGCCTCTCTATGGGAGGCATACAAACACTTTATGCCGGCCTATACCATACAGATTTGTTCGCTCATCTCGGCCTATTCAGTTCCGGATGGTTACCCTTCTACCAGAAAGTTGCAGATGACCAATACGAGTTTATCAACAAGAATAAAGCGGCAATAGACTCTCAACTCAGATTACTCTGGATCGCCATGGGAGGCAAAGAAGATATAGCCTACCAGAACTGCCAGAATATGCTTAAAGAATTTGATACGATAAAACTGAAGTATACGTATTCCGAATATCCGGGTGGACACACCTGGCCGGTATGGAGAAACAATCTGTATAATTTTGCACAGTTATTATTCAATAAATAACAAAAGGCACATGAGAAAACAATCTATCTTCTTATTCAATACTTATAAGGATTATCACAAATTTATCTGATTTTGAAATTCAAATATCTAATATCAAAAGCCACTCATTCTTCGATAGCTTACTTTTGTCGCATGGTGTCTTATTGAACAAATAATAACATAAATATTTACGTATAAAAAAGATTAGATTGGTTATGAAAAGAATTCAAGTCGTTTTATTATTGTTTGCTATTGTCCCTATGTTTGCAATAACAAAAGCAATAGCCGGTAATAATAATCAACCGAAAACTTCCAAGTTTGTTTATCACGGAGCCGGTAATCCGTATCTACCATTATGGGAACATTTACCGGACGGAGAACCCCGTGTTTTTGAAGACCCTGACAATCCGGGAAAGTTCCGCGCTTACATCATCGGTTCGCACGATGTCCGCTTCGGCAGTTATTGCGGGCCGGACATCAGGATGTGGTCGGCACCCGTGGAAGATTTATCAAGTTGGCGTGACGAAGGCCCCATCTTCACCTATCAGGCAGGAGGACAATGGGATGTGATGTACGCCCCCGACCTTGTTGAAGTGAAAAGAAAGGACGGCACAAAAGAATATTATCTGTTCCCGCACAGCCGCGGCAGAGACAGGGAAGCGATGGTGGCTAAAGGAGGTCGTCCCGACGGACCTTTTACACCCATCAACCTGACCGCCGACGGCACGAAAACCCTGCCCGGAAGTATTCTTGGATTCGACCCGTCTATATATATCGAATACATCACAGACCCGAACGACCCGGATTATGAAATCGGATTCAGAGCCTATGGATATTGGGGATTTCAACGCTCATTAGCCGCCCAACTGGATCAGAACACCCTATACTCCGTACGCCCCGGAACAGAGGTTATCCCCTATTTCATGCCGGCAGGCGTCCGCAGAGGTAACAACCGTGGTCCGAAGAATATTTCATATCCGCACATCTTTCCCGGAGAAGACCTTGAAGCATTCAACTTCTTTGAAGCCTCATCCATACGTAAGATTGGAAATAAATATGTGACCATCTATAGCGGACATTCAGGTCCCGATTATGGATTGGGCAGTTCCAACTCCACTTTGCGCTACGCTTATGGTGACTCTCCGCTGGGTCCGTGGAAGAGCGGCGGCGTTCTGGTCGATTCGCGTGCACCGGTGCTAAACCAGGATGGTTCACGTCTGCAAACAACTAATGCAGGGCACAATACGCATGGAAGTATAGAACTCATCAACGGACAATGGTATGTATTCTATCACCGCCCGCCCCGTGGATTCGGAAACGCCCGCCAGTCGATGGTAGCTCCAATCCATGTGGAATGGGATAAGAAGCCAGTATCGGAAGGCGGCAAAGTATCCATCAGAGCTTACGATCCGTATGCAAAAGATAAAATCTGGACAGCCAAAGACAGCCAGGCGAATGAATACAAAGGAGCGGAAGTAACTTCGGAAGGCTTCCATATATTTGGTCTTGATCCTTATCAGTATTATTCCGCAGGATACGCATGTTATCTCTCCGACGGACGTATCCAGCAGGATTCATGGGACATCTGGGATAACCACGCTCCTATCACAAACGTGAAGAACGGCCATATAATAGGATATAAGTACTTCGGTTTCGGCGGATTGAATAAAGACAAATTGGGTTTGAAAGCTTTCGAAGGAACCAAAAAGGGAAACAAAACCGCCTTCAACCTCTTCCTTGCACCGAAAACATCAAAGACGTTTAAAGTGAACGTTTGGTTAGACGGTCCGTGGGATAACGAAACCTGGAAAGGAACGAAGATAGGTGAGATAGTTGTTTCCGCCAATTCGGCACAGGAAACAACACAGTTTACAATTGATGTATCGAAGTTTGTTGACCATTTGGACAAGAAACATGCAATTTACCTCGTTGCTGAAAGCCAGGAGACCGGTGATCTCTTTGATTTAGCCGGATTGGGATTCAGTTCAAACAAGAAGAAGATCACTCGCCCTATTGTCCCCAAAGTAAATATAGAGGTTAATGGGAAAGCAATCGAAGTACCGGAAACTCCTGTACGCTCTACCGAAAGCAATGGCATCACCGGCTATGACATCTATGAGGCTGTCTACAAACTTCCCGCCGGAAGTACCGGAATACCTACTGTGTCGGCATCAGCAACTGACAAGAGTGTGAAAATAGAGATTATCCAAGCAACATCGGCTTCCGGAACTGCTATTGTGAAATTCGATTATAAAGGGGTGGTTAAAACATATAAGGTTGTGTTTAAAACAACAGAGAACAAATAGAGCTTCTGTTAGATAAACGCTTCTTTACATACTCTAGAACAAATAAAGAGGATGTGTCTATATATGAAGTTAGTCCCAAAGGTTTCTGTCTAACTTTTGAATTTTTCTTCATATATACACATCCTCAAATTGTTAGGAGACTTTCTATTATACAATAAAAATAATCTACTCATGAATAATACTGACGATTCGACAGAAAACAAACTTATTCATAAACTAAAAAAAGGTTCTATGAAGGCTTTTGATACTATTTATAATATGTATGTAAAACAACTCTATACATATTGTTTTCAATATACAAAGTCAAAAGAAGATGCAGAGGAAATTGTGCAGGATGTTTTTGTACGTCTATGGATCAATCGCAAAAATATCCGGCAAGAAGAAACACTGCGTTCTTTATTATTCATTATGTCTAAACATCATTTGATCAATGCTTACCGGACACATATCAATTCACTGATGTATGAAGATTATGTGAAATATCAAGATAACATCCCGGCTGAAAGCCAAGGATGCCCATTAGAGTATAACGAATTTGTAAAACAACTGAAGACCGCACTGCATAATCTATCCGATACACAACAGCAAGTTATTGAAATGTCCAAGTTAAAACACTTGACTAATAGAGAAATTGCATTGGAGCTAGAACTTAGTGAACAAACTGTTAAAAATCAACTATCTTTGGGACTAAAAAAATTACGAGAAGAGTTGAAAAACATATCTGTATTGTTTTGGCTGTTATTTTCTGTTAACAAACTACTCTAATCAGGTACGTTATAAATTACTTTTTGTCATTACTAAAAAAAATAAATTGAAAGATGGATAAGTTAACTCAGAAATATAGATTAGATACTTTAACTCCCGATGAGCTACAAAAGCTAAAGGAGAAAGTTAATAAAATGTCGAACAATGAATTGGAAACAGTTATCTACAATGATTGGGAGAATGCAGATTTGCAAACAGATAATATAGATACTTTGCAAATAACTCATATGAAAAACAACATTAACAGTAGAATAAACAGTAGGAGGCCAGTACGCTTAGTTATGTTAAAAGTAGTACAAATTGCTGCTGTTATTCTACTACCAATTTTCATTATAAGTACTTTCTATTTATATAAGGAAAATAACCAAATGTTGTCTAGCGAAATGATAGTAGCAACAGGAAAAGGCGAACGAGCGAACATCGTATTGCCTGATGGGACAGAAGTGGCTTTGAACTATGAATCTCAAATCGTATATACGCCCAAGTTATATAATAAACAAGAACGAAAAATAAGATTTGATGGAGAAGGTTTTTTCAAAATAAGCAAAGATAGGAAGCACCCGTTTATAATACACGCAAAGGGATTACAAGTAAATGTACTAGGTACTACTTTTAATTTATCTGCGAGAAATAATGATACAATGGCAGAATTAACATTGGAAGAAGGTTCTGTACGATTAGTATCAATAATGACCGGAAAAAACGTACTATTAGCTCCTAATCAAAAAGCGACTTTGAACTATGCTACTGGAAATATTACTATAACAAATAACTCTGAGAATAGTAAAGTAGCTCCATGGAGAAAAGGTGACTTAATTTTCCGCAATGAAAAACTGAAAATAGTACTAAAAGCCCTAGAGAATAATTATAATTGCCAAATCAAGATAGATTGCGAAAATTGTTTGGAGGATATATTTACTGGAACCCTATCAATTTCAGACATTAATGAGGCTTTGGAAGTTTTAGAGAAATCATACCATTTTAAAACAAGTATTAAGGGAAAAGAGATTCTACTGTATAAAGAACGCTAATCATCCTCATTTGAATTTCTCAGACAAAGCCACTCTTTATAAAAAGTGGCTTTGTTACCTATACAAACATGTTGCATAACATAAAAAGATTTCGGTACCTTCCTGAAAATCTTTTGTCTTTATTAGCAAGCAACCTAAACATCGGTTGTGAAATAGTAATAATCTAAAATCATAGTAGTATGAACAAGCATGTTAAAATGAAGCAAATTGTTATGCTTACACTGCTCTTTATCTTTTATTGTGAAGGTATTTATGCTCAAGAACAATTAGTTACTGTGGATTTAAAAAATGCCACACTAAAAAAAGTTTTCAAAGTAATAGAACAGCAAACAAGTTATCGCTTTTCGTATCGGAATGAAGTGATTGATAATCGTGAAGATATCACGATAAAAAAGCATCAAGCATCAATAACAGAAATCTTAGATAAAGTATTAGAAAAACGTAATTTAAACTACAGTATTGTTTCCACTAAATCCATTGTTATTTTTGATAGAAAAGAACAACGTAATCCTAAAAAAGCTCCAATTACAGGTACTATAAAAGATGCCTTAGGAGACCCCATTGTCGGTGCAAATGTAATGATAAAAGGTACAAGTATCGGTGTCATTACAGATATTGATGGTAATTTTAGCCTCGAAACTCCAGTTGAAGGCACATTAGTTGTTTCTTATATAGGTTATATTGAACAAGAATTACCACTCAAAGGGAAAAACAGTTTTTCTGTTGTATTACAAGAAGATATGCAGGCATTAGATGAAGTGGTAGTAATTGGTTATGGTACTCAAAAAAAAATGGATTTATCTTCATCTATTGCAACTCTATCAACTGATGACATTGGAAAGTTACCTAATGGACTTCAAACCGGACTTCAAAGTTCTGTTTCTGGAGTACAAATTACCAATGGAAGAATCCGTATCCGAGGTGTAGGCAGTATTAATGATACAGATCCATTATATGTCATTGATGGTATGATTAGCGGTGCTATTCCCGATGAAAATAACATTGAGAGTATACAAGTATTAAAGGATGCTGCTTCTTGCGCTATTTATGGTGCCAGAGGAGCTAATGGAGTTATATTAATTAATACCAAAAGAGGCATTGCCGGAAAAGTAAAAGTAGAATATAATGGTTATGCAGGTATTAAGGAGTTACAGCACAGCATTGACTTGCTAAATGGAAAAGAATTGGCTGAACTTGTCAATGAAGAAATGTATAATGCAGACCCAAGTAGAACAGATTACATGAAAAGTCTGTCAGATCCTGTATCTATTGGAAAAGGTTATAATATGCTCAATGCCCTCAAACGTACTGGTTTTTATCAAAAGCATAATTTATCTCTAAATGGTGGATCTAAAAATGCTCATTTTAGAATTAACGGAAACTACTCTTCAGATCAACCTACATTTATTAAAGAGGATAATCAAAACTTTGGTTTACAGTTTATCTCAGATTTTGTCATAGGAAAATTCAAATTTGGAGAAACATTTATGATCAAAAGGACCAATCGAGATTGGAGTAATAAAAATGTTTTAGTTTCATTACAATGGTCTCCTACTATGCCTTTCTATGATCCTAATCACCCGACAGGATTTATGGGAGCGGGAAATGGAACTACTTGTAGTAATCCTTTAGCTGAAGCCCATCTTAACTGGAATAAAACGGAAACAACTTTGATAAATGGAAATGCGTGGGCTATTTATGAAATTCTTCCTGGACTAAATTATAAACTCAATTTAGGAGTTGATTATTACAATACAATGACACAAAATTACGATGGAGATTATGTAATTGTCTATTTAACACACTCTCCAGACCAATATGATATTTCAAGTTTGAAATCCAATAGAGTATTATATGAAAACACATTATCATTTGAACGCAGTTTTGGTAAACATAATATTAGTGTTTTAGCAGGTATAACTTCAGAGCAGACCAAAAGACTTGGTGTAAATGCAGGTGCCAGAGCAATGGCTAGTGAATCTGTCTTATCCTTAGGGGGCACACGCGATAATGAATCAAGAGTGGTAGGTTCTTCCGAATTTGAATCAGCAATGTATTCTATATTAGGTCGAATAAACTATAGTTTTGATAGTAAATATATGTTAACAGCTAATTTCCGTAGAGATGGTTCTTCTAATTTTAGTAAAAAAAATCGTTATGGTAATTTCCCATCATTTTCTGCTGCATGGAGAATTAGCCAAGAAAGATTTATGAAGAATTTGAACTTTATCACTGATTTAAAAATTAGAGGAAGTTGGGGAGTACTTGGTAATTCCAATATCAATGCATATCAATATCAAAGTAGTGTATCATTTGATAAAATATGTTATTATTTAAATAATAAAAGGGTAACAGGAGGACTACCCGTAACACCTTCCAACCCCAATGTAAAATGGGAAAGTCAATATTCCACAGATCTAGGAATAGATTTAACAATGTTCGATAATCACTTTATATTTACTTTTGATTATTACTATAAAAAAACGAAAGATATGCTCGTGCAAGTTCCTATATCATTTGCAGCAGGATATATGAATAATTTTCCAGTGTTAAACGCAGGTAGTATTGAAAATAAAGGAATAGAAATTGCTTTAACTTACAGAAATAGCTATAAAAAATTAGATTACTCAATTTCTGCAAATTTGTCTACAGTAAAAAATAAAGTGCTGGAACTTGGAACAAACAACGAAATATTTGCATCTAATGAGATCTCAAAAACTGTTGTTGGCAAACCTATAGGAATGTTTTGGGGATATGTTACTGATGGACTTTATACCTCACAAGCACAATTAGATGTTGATAAAGAGTTTGCTCCATTAGCAGAATTGGGAGATGTTCGATTTAAAGATTTAAATAATGACAAAAAATTGAATGCTGATGACCAAAATTTTATTGGTAATCCTATTCCCAAATTTAGTTTTGGATTGAATACTAATTTAAGTTACCAAACAAATGCAGGTACATTAGATTTTTCCATGATTTGGCAAGGTTCTTATGGAAATGATATTTATAATAATACTAGATATTATGGCGAAGGTATGTTTGGTTATACTAATTGTTTTGCAAGCACTAAGAATCGTTACCGTGCAGAAGAATTATCGTTTGTGAATCCAGTTTCTGGTATTACCACTATATATCCTCAAAATACGAATACCAATATGCCAAGAGCTATATTAGGGGATCCTAATCAGAATACAAGAAAGTCAGATAGATATGTAGAAGATGGTTCATATCTTCGTTTGAAATCATTAACATTATCTTATACTTTGCCAACTAATCTTGTAAAAAAGCTGAATATTGAAAAACTAAAGTTCTTCGTAGGTGGAAAGAACCTCTTGACATTTACAAGATATTCTGGCTTTGATCCAGAAGTGGGAGATCAAAATACAGGAAACAATCTTACACGAGGTATTGATGCATCTTCGACATGGGGATCTACTTTTCCTAATATTAGAGAATATTATTTGGGACTTGAACTTATATTTTAATAATTAATCACTTATTTGACATGAATAAAATTGAATATAATTTATTATTAATTATAGCTATTACTAATTTAATAGCTTGTGTGCCCAATATGGACTTAAATAATCCTGAAGAAATTTCAATAGATACATATTATTTGAATCAGGAACAATTAGAATCTGCCATAATCCCTGCTTATCAGTCATTATTTGGTGTATGTCAAGGTGGGTATGCAGTAGGCGCATTTAATAATCTTTTAGCTCCAGGCGACGATTATGACGTTACCCCTCTAAATACGGGAGTTTATCAAGATACATATAACACTCCTGCATACGATGGAACTATTCTAAATGCTTGGAAAGATCACTTCTCAGGTGTATATGCAGCTAATTTGGCAATAGAAAAACTAAATAATTTTACAGGAGAACTACAGGAAGACATAAAAAACAGAATGCTAGGTGAAGCTTATTTTTTGAGAGGACTTCACTATATGCATCTATGTATGTTGTTTGGCGAAACAATTCCACTATATGATCATCCGGTAAATGATGCAAAAGATTATTATAAAGGCAATTCTCAACCAGGTGAGATCTATCAACTCATTACTAATGACTTTTTAAAAGCTTCAGAACTTTTACCTTTAAGAAGCATAATGTATCAAAATGCAGATCATATAGGTAGAGCAACAAAGGGTGCTGCACAAGCCTACTTGGCTAGCACTTATTTATATCGTCCCATATTGGAAAAAGGAAATATTGCAGAATTCGTTAAAGCAGAAAGAATTTTAAAAGAAATCATTGATAGTAATGAATATTCTTTAGTAGACAATTTCCGAGCAAATTCTATGGGAGGTGAATATGAAAATAATCCTGAATCACTTTTTGAAATTCAATATTCATTGGGTGCTGACTTTTTTGAACAATCTTATTCGTTAAGGTGGCAAATGATTGGATTGCCTAGCGGCACAGGTAATGCATGGTGGAATTTAGCTCCTAACCAACGAACCTTTAATGAGTTTGAGGCAGGTGATCCTAGAAAGTTTATGACCTTATGGTGCCCTGAAGGAGCACACTATACAGAGCTTAATGGACATATTGCCGATTGGGATTATATGTATAAAATGCTCCCTATAAATATACCTCTTTATGGAACACGTAAATATTGCCCAGACTATCAAATGGGAAACATTGCAAACGAAAATAATGAAAGATTAATGCGATATGCAGATGTACTATTAATGTATGCTGAATGTTTACATGAAGCGGGAAAGGATAAGTTGCCAATAAATGATCCTAATGGACCTAAATATTGGATACAAATGATTCGGTCTCGTGCTAATAATATAGTTCCTTCAGAACAACCTCATCTATGGTATCAACATTCACCAGGAACAATACCTGACGTTGAAACATTTTTAGCCTCTGGAATAGTAATAAATGGAATTCCAATGAATAATATTAAAAATCTAATTGTTCATGAAAGATATGTAGAATTTTGTGGAGAATATTTGCGCTATTTCGATTTACTCCGATGGGGAATGGCCGATGAAAAATGGCTACAATCTATAAAAAATTTAGGATGGTCAGAAAAAGCAATGTATTATCCTTTTCCCCAACAAGAATTGAATAACAATAAAAATTTACAAGGAAATAAAATGAATTAATTGGAAGCAAATAAAGTCATGAAAAAGCTAATTTTATCAATTCTTATAACTATCGGATTATTTAATCATAGTTTTGCTCAATACAACCCCATTCCCCAAATAGCATTTGGTACTATGTTAGATGCAGAAGCTCAAATAAAAGCATCCCAAGAAATGGCCAAATCATTGGTTGATTCGACTGCTAAAAGTTGGAGACAAAAGGGAGATCAACATCGCAGCTATTTTTTTAAAGAAGCTAATGAAATGATGCCTTACAGAGTATGTGTTCCTCAAAATTGGGATGGTAAAAAAAAGCTTCCGTTAGTTATGTTTCTCCATGGAGGATGGAATGATGAAAGTTCCTATTTAGATGCGAATGACAAACAATTGGTCAAATTAGCAGATAAGTATGGATATCTACTAGTTTCTCCTTTAGGTTGCCACGCAGCTTACGGTAATAACTTACTGCTCCCTGCCGTATTTGGTGAACAAAAGGAAACTGCCAAGATTATTGCTGATGGAAGAAATAAAATTCATTCTAAAGAAGCTCAAATATTGAGTGAAAAAGATGTCATCAATGTTTTGGAGTTAGTCTTGGCAGAATACCCGGTAAACCGGGATGCCTTGTTCTTAATCGGCCATTCCATGGGCGCAGGTGGAACTTGGTATTTAGGGGCCAAATACGCCGGTTACTGGAAAGGACTGGCACCTATGTCAGGTCCCTTTGTACTTGAACATGGCTATCCTTGGGATGATATCCGAAATATACCTGTATTTATTTCAGAAGGGAGTAAAGCCGCCGGTAGAAGTAGCCGTTTAATACATCAATTAATGGCAGAACGTGATTTTCCTGTGGAGTATATGGAAGTAAATGAGGGACATAGCGAAATGGTCCCTATCGTTCTTCCCCATGTATTCTTATTTATGGAACGTATTCGACAGAGATAGATGATAATCAAATAGTTATTTAATTCTTAACAATATAATACATGTATTTTATGAAAAGAGCTTTGATTTATTTTATTAGCTTCTTCTTTATTGTTAGTCTAAAAGCCGATTATCCACTATTCTGGCAACAATATGCAGCAGACCCATCGGGCATTGAATACAATGGTCGTTTATATCTATTCTGTTCTCATGATACTTATCATCCTGATAAAGGATATGGATATTTCATGAGAGATATTACATGCATTTCTACTGATGACCTCAAAAATTGGACAGATCATGGTGAAGTATTCAGTATTGAAAATGCCAAATGGGCTCCCCGATTTACTTGGGCTCCTTGCGTTGTTTTTCATGAAGGCAAGTTTTTCTTGTATTATGGCAATGGTGACCAAGGAATAGGAGTCGC
>USSR01000005.1 GCA_900557355.1 uncultured Bacteroides sp. | reverse complement strand
AAACGAATAACTTGTATCATTAGATTACTTTCTAATTTGTTTATTATAGTTACCTTTAGCAAAGAGTATTCCAAACACAAACTTGAAAACATACAAAAATATGAACAATTTCCCATATAAACGGATATCACGTTTTAAATAAACCTTTGAGTAGTTTATTAAGAACAGTATTTGAGTTTATTAAAAACTTTGCAATCGGATTTCCGAGTTCTCAACTCTATCTATTACAACAAAAAGGCTGCAAATTTCATGAAATTTGTAGCCTTTTTGCCTATAGCCGATACACCATTTCTGATACTAATCAGGAAATAAAAAGCATTTGTCAAGAACCTATTGTTTTTTTGCTGAAAAAATAAAGAGAAAACTAACTTATATATAATAAGATAGCCTTCTCTCTATTTATAAACTGACTTTCCGCTTTATTCTACAGAATATCATCTCACGATATTTTGTATCAATAAATATCAGACAATAAGATCTTACTCTTGCGGCATATTTCCCATTTTTACCACTGAATAGCTTGGTCTGTATCAGGAATCAAGCTATTAACTTTTCGTTCCATCAACATACTACCTTCAGCACGACAAGGTACAACGATATCTTTATCTTCATACGTTGTCACATCATCATACGTATATGACATATAAATCGTCGTGAAATGATGTTCCAAATAAGGAGTTACTTCATCTAAAGACATGCTAGTCGTATAAGTAGGCGCATCTCCTATAAGTCGGAAGTTCATGGCATTAGTCGGATCGGCAGGTTCAGCTGTCAGTGTCCCATTTTCGTTAAAAGTCAACACAATCTTATATTTATCTCTATCCTTCAATTCTTCACTAATGACTCCGGCATAGAAGAAGCATTGATTCTCACTCACTACATGCAAGGTACGTGTACTTGAAACCATAGCACTCGTATTATCCATCATATATACAAACATATTGGTGGCCCCATAAGCTCCTGAATAATCATTAAACGGCATCACACGGAGAAGTGCTTTACGATAATTCTTGCGTGGATTCGGATCATACGAGTCACTATCCAAAATCGTCAATGGAAGTACCCATTTATCAACAAGATCCAGTCCGCTAAATTTGAATTTAATATCAAACAAACCTTGACATTCCCCAGCCGGAATATGACAAGTAGGAGAGGCAAACTCATAGTGTTTCTTATCCAGCAATTGAAAATACAAGTCTTCACGTTGTTTCCAGCGAGCTTCATTCAAACCAATCAATGTATCCGGATCCACATCAATAGCAACATCCAGATCTCTTTCATTCATAGTAGAGCCACCTACAATCACCGGTAGCCGATAAGTCACTTCACCGTTCGCTTGATAACGCAAATATACATCAGTCACTCCCTTACTATTGACAGGGGCTTTCAATCCGACATTTTGCACATACACTTCTTCCACCCATTCATTGTTACATGCACCAGTCAGAACAAGCGTTAATAACAATATAAAATATACGATATAATTTTTCATATTTTTCCATTTAATAAGGTTAATCATAATATGTCCATCCCGGGTTCTGAGTCAGACGCAAGTTTCTTCTCAACTGATCATGGGAAATCGGCCAGAAATACATTTTACGGCTAAAAGTAGTCGGCAAGTTCGAATTGATCACTTGAGTATGAAATAAGTCTCTTTCTGTTTTACTCATATATGCATTGCAACCATACATCTGCTGCGACTCCTCATATTCGGCATCCTTCCAACGGCGCAGATCAAAGTAACGACTGTTTTCTGCAAATAACTCTATCTGGCGCTCATGCTTCAAATGCTTGCGGAACTCATCAGCATTCTCATAAACATCTGATCCAAAATCGGGAACTCCTCCACGAATACGAACTCTGGAAATAGCATAACTCATTTCATTCTTATCACGTGAAATATCATAAGACTGAGTTCCATCCCATGAAGGAATCTGATAAGTACTCGCACCTAATTCATTTAATGCCTCTGCATACCATAACAACACGTCAGCATAACGAATACCAATCACAGGCTTTGAGATAACCCCTCCCTCTGTCTTAAAGTTGTCACGAGAACTAACAAATTTCCTGATCCCAATACCAGTAGCCAACCAACGATCACCTGAATTACTCCAGCCACTCTCTTCACCACGATAATACCATATGATTAGATTCCGGTCATACGACTGTACAGCATTAGTACCATTCCATAAGCAACCATTGTATGCTACCGTAGCATAAAAACGTGGTTCACGATGTCCATATTGTTTATTCACACCTTCCACCAATGGTGCCCAATCACCACTAGCTGCTTCCTCGGCACTCACATAATTTTCATCACCCGTCCAGTCTTTCGTCTTATCAAAAGGTTTTCCGGTATTCATCTGATAGGCATCGCATTGCTTACCTGTCATAGCATGACAATTATAACCTCCGAATGCTATTGGCATCTGATGTTGAATCATCGTATTGATATCTCCGTTGTTCTGTCCGGTTGTAAAAATCATCTCTTTGTTTTCCGAAGGAAAAATCACTCCATTAAAAAGTGTCTCGTAAGACTGTAACGGGTCAATATTCCGCCATCCTGCAGGAAAATCCGCATGAGAATATACCGCATGCGTAGGAGGAGCAATCGTTGCCGGATTATCAATTGTACCAGTAGAGTGAGCTGAGACCGTATGTAGCTCATACACACCCTTACGACCAAGTTCTACCACATCACGAGCAGCTGCTGCCGCCTTTGCCCACTTTTCTTCATTGTATTCTTGAGCCATCAGATAGCGTCCTTCATCATCCACCAAATCCGTGAAACGTTCAGTATCGGTTGGACGCGGATTATTGAGAGGGCTGGCAGCATAAAGCAATGCTTTTGCGCGAGTTGCCAAAGCTGCTCCGCGAGTAGGACGTGCCATATTACGTGTATCACGTTTCAATGGTAAGTCTTTCGCTGCAAGCTTCATTTCCTCTGCAATGTAGTTGACACAATCGTCATACGTGCTACGTGGGATATAAAGATCCTCATAAGCAGCATTATAGTCCATCACACCATCATTAGGTATAATTGGTATAGGCCCGTACTTTTGCAACAACTTCCAGTAGAAATAAGCGCGTACAAAACGAGCCTGTGCCTTATAATCAACAATTTCATCCGGAGTCATTTCTTTATTTCTGTCAATATTATGAATAAAAATCGAGGCATGACGGATACCATCATAAGCTTGTGCCCAGGAGTCTTGTTTCCAATTCTCATCATATTCACAATATTTGAATACACGATATTCAAGATTACGGTCGCTATAACACATATCGTCAGAAAAGTTAGTAATACAGTTATCTTTCGAACCAATATCGATGTTACTCCATGTCAGCCAAGCGTATGCAGTCGCCAACCATTGTTCCGACCATTCTTTATTTTCGAATATATTTTCCAAACTCTGGGTATTTTCTCCCAATTTCCCCTCCACGCTCAAATAATCTGAACAAGAGGAAACCATCATTCCCATACTGATAATGGTGGAAAACAATATATGTTTCTTTTTCATATTTCGTATTATATATTAACAGTTAAACCTAAAGTGAGCATTTTAGACAATGGATACTGCTGCCCGTTAGAGCTCCCCATTTCAGGATCCCATAATTTGAACTTAGAGAATGTTAACAGATTTGTCCCGATAAAGAAGATGCGTACATTATTCATCAAGATTGCACGACTGATGTTCTTTGGAAGTGTATAACCCACCTCTACCGTTTTCAGGCGCAGATATGAACCATCACGCAACCAATATGTCGATTCACGGTTATTGTTACTGTTATTCTGCCAGGTCAAACGAGGATATTTGGCATCAGGATTCTCATTCGTGCCAAGACTCCAGTAGTTTCCTACTACATCCGTAAGAATGTTACCCCAGTCACCACCACTAAATGGTCTGACTCCAAAACCATCAATAAAGAAAGAGGATTTACCAGCACCTTGGAAATGTAGATTCACATCGAACCCTTTCCATGTAGCAGACATACCAAAGCCGTAAATCAAATTCGGACGGGTTGTAGAACCAATAGGTACCCTATCACTATCATTAATCACGCCATCACTGTTCACATCTTTATATTTAATATCACCAGGCATTACTGTTCCCCATTCTGTTTGTTGAGGACTGTTACGTATATCATCATAATCCTTAAATAAGCCAAGAGCTATCAGACCTTTCGCTTGATTGACACGATACCCTGTATCACGTATATAAGGATATGCGCTATTTGCCTCGTCAGCAGCCAGAATCTTATTATTACTATAAGTGAAATTACCGCGTACAGTCAGACTGACATTGCCTATATCCTGTTTGAAAGCCACATTTCCATCAAAACCGGTAGAACGTACCTTACCTACATTCGCACTAGGTGTAAGATAACTCAAACCTAAAGTTCCTGGCAAACTTTGACGCTGCATAAAGATTCCATCACGTGTTTCATGAAAATAATCTACAGTACCAGTAAACCTGTCATCCCATAACGAGAAGTCAACACCTATATCATGCTTAGTAGCAATCTCCCATGTCACACCAGAAGAAGATATCTGCTTATAAATCTGTCCATTATCCACATTAGGAGTATTGTAATCTCCCCAATTATAAGGATTTCTACTTTCAAAAAGCTCCAGATAAGGGAAACGAGTTCCAATATTGTCACTACCTACCTTACCATAAGAATAACGAAGCTTAAACATATTCATCCATTTCAGATTCTTCTTAATAATAGGTTCTTCCGCAATATTCCATGCTACTGAGTATGCAGGAAAGAAGCCAAACTGGTTGCCTGGGGCAAAATTTTCTGAACCATTGTAACCAAAGTTGAAATCAACCATATAGCGATATTTCCATCCATAGGTAATACGACCAGCAAGTCCCATGTGTCTATTAGGTAGCCAATCATAGCCGGCTGTACTTTGTGTGTTGACATATTCATCCTGAGTATATTTCAACGTACCGCCCACCGAATGATCACCGAATCGACGATCATATTGCAAAATAGCCTCCAAAAACTGCCTACGGTTACCTGAAGCAGAAGACTCATGAAACATCAGCTGTTTCTCTGCCACTTTTTTGAAAACGATTTCCCCGTTAGAATCTCGCTGACGTTCGGCTTGCCATTGTTCAGGCCACTGCTTATGATTACGATAGTTATTGTTATAAGTATCAAATCCAAAACGTCCGGTAAACTTCAAACCTTTCGTTATAAAATCCAATTTCTGATCCAAAGTCGCATTCGTTTGAATTACGTTCTGCCACTCCTCATAATAACCGGTTTGTGTAGCAATTACCCATGGATTAGTACGTTCACTTGTTCCTGCAGCCGGAATTCTTCCGTTCGAAAAAATCACCGGCATATTAATAGGTGTTTGTCCCATTACGGACTTCCACAATGCATCAGAGCCAAGTCCCGGATCATTCTGAGTAGAAAGCCAGCCTGAAACACCTACCGTCACCATGGTGGTCTTTGTAACATCAAAATCTACATTCATACGATAGTTCCAACGCTGGTAATTGGCATTTGTATTATAATCTTTCAACTTACCGTCTGTCTTATACATACCTCCCTCGCTAACATAGCTTGCTGACACAAAGTAGCGTGCCACAGAACCCCCGCCACTTATATCAAGATTAGCACGATAAGTCATTGCACCGTCTCTTAACAATACATCCATCCAGTCTACATTCGGATACAAATCCGGATCCAGTCCTGTCTGAATCAGTCTCAACTCATCTTGGGAATACATCGGCTGTTGAGAACGAGTTGTACGTGATTCGTTCAGCATGGTAGCGTAAGTATAACCATCTACAAAGTCAGGAGTCATGGTACGTGTATTATAAGAAGTTTCCACTTTCGCATTGATATTAATTTTACCAGCCTTACCTCTCTTAGTAGTAATCAACACTACGCCATTTGCACCACGACTACCATAAATTGCTGTAGCTGAAGCATCCTTCAATACAGAGAATGACTCAATATCTTCCACATTGACTTCATTCAGGCTACGTTCGAATCCATCTACTAAAACCAATGCTCCGGAACCTGCCCCAAAAGTAGAGATACCACGAATCCAGAATTCTGACATATTGGCTCCCGGTCTACCGGAAGTCTGCCTTGCTAACACACCAGGAACATTTCCAGCCAATGCATTTGCCAGACTTGAAGTAGGAGATGACTTCAACACATTCACATCTACCGTAGAAACTGCACCTGTCATTGTTATTTTCTTTTGAGCACCTGTACCGGTGATAACCACTTCATCAATCACACTAGCAGAAGATTCTCGCAATGTGACATCAATCTTACTCATATTATCCTTTATCAGGACTTCTTGTGTTTCAAATCCTATATAAGAAAAGATCAGCGTACTGTAAGGAGCTATTTTAATCTTATACTCACCATCAATGTTGGTGATAACTCCCAAACCTGCAACATTCTTTACCGAAATATTGACTCCAGCCAAAGGTATCTTTTCGGCATCTCTGACCATACCGGTTACCTCTATCGTCTGACTCTGGGCATACATATCAATGACGTAACCTGTTGTCAATAATAATATCATAAATAAAAATTTCCTCATAAAATAAGAATTGTGTGTTAATCATCAATTTACTGTAATGCAATGGTACGAACACGGTGATTACCGTTGTCACCAACATAGAAAGTACCTGTAGACTCTTCATAACAAAGTCCTAAAGGATAGTTGAAACGTGCTGTTTCACGAGGATCACCGTCAATATATCCTGACACGATCTGATCTGTCGAATAACTTCCACGACCGGCAAACGTTGTAACAATACCATCAGGAGTGATCTTACGAATACAATGATTGGCAGCATCAGTAAGATAAAAATCATATATATCCGCACGTTGCTCTGCCACATATTCTTCGTTCAACACAAAACACCCTTGCATTGGATTATCAAAACGGGCAGAATTCTGGGATGCGTCCTTGTAACCATATGATCCGAACTCTCCAGCAAAAGTAATAGGAGTTTCCAGATATTTACCAGCCCAATTATATTCTGCTTTCATCACACATTGCTTGTCACGTGCTATTAAATAGGCAAAATTTCCACTTGGATGAAAAGTAACACATTGGAACCAGCCGCTTGGTCCCATCTTGGCAATCTGCTTCGGATCCCACATTTGTGTCTTCTCATTCCAAACCGCTTTATGAAGCGTAGCATCACGACCACGACACAAAAAGATAGTACCATCTATAGGATGCGTGAATAATGTATTGAAATCATCTCCATTTAAAGCCGGATAAGAGTTTTTAAAATTTTCTTTACGAAGTAGGTAATAAGCTCCTGCACGTTCTACATTCCCCTGCGGACAGTTCACAAACATAGTATCCCTGTCCACACTCCAGCCAAGTCCACTCGGAGCACTACTCCAACCAGCAGCACCATTAGTAATCACAGTAGCTATGGAATCCTTATCTAGATAAATTTTACGTAAACTATGTTCATTCTCGAAAAAATAAATGCAACGTTCGCCTGATGATTCGTCATAGTACATGGCAAGAGGAGTTTGAGTTCCTGCTTTATCAAAATTACCATCCGTAATAGAAGTATTGCCTTCACTATCTACTACACCGCACAACGTGCCGACAACTACATTATACTGATAAGAGAACTTTTGGTCAAATGTATAGGTAGCATTCAAACTTTTATCTTTATTCAATATATCCACCTGCACAGACCCTCCATCCGCACGGGAAGGAACAATACAATAAATCTGTGTACCGGAAGAGCTAACAACCTTCGCTTCCTTACCACCGACAACCACTCGTATCAGTGAGGGATCAGTCCCAAAATTACTACCATTGATAAACATGTTCGTGCGTACAGCACCTTCCAAAGGAGAATAGTCAGTAAAAACAACTTCAACATTAGGATCAGAAGCTACATAAGACGGAAGATTTACTTCCACATTTTTGTCCATGCAACTACCCAATCCACCCAAGCAAATCAAGGAAAACAATACAAACCTAACCTGTTTCCCTCCTTTTTTTGTTTTAAAAAGACTTTTCATTGTATTAAATTATTCGTTAAACAATAAATATAAAAATCAAAAGAAAAAATAACTATGCATTATTCCAATGTGCACTATTAACGAAATGCAAAATAAAACGCTATCCTATTAATAGAATAAAAATAACGGTTCAATAAATGACAAAAACAGGTCAAAAACCTATAAAACAGCTATCCTAGTATGTTTTGGAGCACTTTTACTATTTTAGCTTATGTTGTGTGCTTTTCTCTATTATCATCCAACCTATATCTCCCCCCCCGAAAGTGATATTACATATAGCATAGTTGTATAAATGGTCATAAAAATACAAACTCTTTCTAAAATGGAGCAACATCAGAAAATATCAACTACAGTAGTATCTGGCTTGCCCTTCATTACTTATATAAAAAAATAGTGGGAGCTTTTATCACCCCACTATTACATTTCTCATACTATTGCTTGCTCCAGCAAATAGATTGCAAAAACCAAGCTTTATTTTCGTCATTCAAACCCTGACGCTTCAAAACCTCCGGGAGGTCAGTATAACTTTTCCAAAAATCGGAAACTAAAGAAGAGATCTTCTCCGGTGCATAGATTACCGCTTCACTCAGACTTCCCATTTTACCAAATTCTTCCTTAAAGCAAATATATGAATCACGGTATTTTAACTGCTCCATAGATTTAGCTATTCGTCTAGATACTCCCAACAAGCCGTTCATATCAGCTGTTTCCGTAGGATAAACTATTTTAATAACCTTTTCCTGATCACATGACAAAACAGGCAAATCAACCGAAAGAGCAAACTCTTCACCCAAATATTCATATTTGGCAGGTTGACCATTTACAGTGACAGACTGAGGAACAAGTGATGAGAGCACTTTCACTTTGAATGAACGAGATTCAGGCATATCTTTATATCGGCCATCACGTTTACCGATAACAATCGTTCGTTCCTGCCCTTGGCTGAAAGATGTTAATTTAGTCACAGCATATTCCGAAGCATAGTTCTTATCATTTCCATTATCTTCATAAAAATTAAAGGACGAAATTCCATTTCCACCAGGGAATACGGTAACAACAACCTCCTCATCATTACCGTTCAGGTTCATCACCTTTCTTGTATACATCGGCAATACCGCTCCCGCTTTTACATAAATCGGATATTCGTCAATAGCAAAAGGACGTTCCACTATTTGTCCTCCTTTCAGTAAGGTACCTGTATGCAACTCATACCATTCACCTTCGGGCAGCCACACACGCACTTGTACATAACCATCTTTTGCAGGAGCTGTGGCAGGAGCAACCAGAATATCATCTCCAAACATATATTCATTACGGAACTCATATGCTTCCTTATTATCCGGATGATCATAATACATCGGACGGCAAAGTGATAATCCTTCATCATAACCTTTACGAGCCATTGTATAAATATAAGGCGCCATCTCATAACGTTGCTGGATTGTCTTACGAAGAACATCACAATATTCTTTGTTGAATACCCATGGTTCCTTATTCAAACCGGCACTTTTTTGAGAATGTGTACGCATAATCGGGCTTAAGGCTCCGAATTGCAACCAACGAGTGTACATTTCCGGATCTATACTTTCACCGATATGTCCTCCTAGGTCATGACTCCAATAACCATATAATACATTGGAAGCTGTCGAGTTGAAGTAAGGCTGAAAATCTAATGATTTCCATGAAACAACTGCATCACCGGAGAACCCCACCTGATAGCGATGATTACCCAAACCTCCCCAACGGTGATATAGCATCGGACGTGTGTCCCTGTTCTTTTCCATATTACTAAAGAAAGCATAATTAATCCACCAAGTGTTGCTCAAATTCTTCACCTTCGGATCATATATCCTTTGTTGCCAGTCCAGCCACCAAAAATCAACACCATCTTTCTCCATTGGCGTCAATACATTCTTAAACATATTTTTAATAAACTTCTTATCTGAATTTATCCATGGAATAGTCTGTTTGGACTGAGGATCAACTCCCATATCTTTTGCTAATCCAGAATATTTTTCTTCATAAGAAGCTACTCCATCCGCCGGATGTAAGTTAAGGGTGATTTTCACATCATTCTGTTTCAAGTATCCCAAAAACTCCTTTGGGTTCGGGAATAAATCACGATTCCATGTCCAACCGGTCCAACCACCTTTTCCTTGTTCTGTATAATGCCAGTCCATATCTACCACCAATACATCCAAAGGAATCTGATAAGTATGGAAATTATCAATCAGATTACGGAACTCCCTGTCAGAATATAACCAATAGCGTGACCACCAATAACCAAATGCATACCGGGGAGGTAATGGTACTTTTCCCGCAAAGAGGGTATAATCTTTCAAGGCAGCTTTATAGTCATGTCCATATGCCATGAAATACCAATCCTGTCCGCCATTAGCCGGACGCTCTTTCACCCAATCCCAATCTTTATTATCATCAAACAAAAGTCCCTGAGAATCATCAATCAGAGTCCAACCGTCCGTAGCCAACAGGCCATCTTCCAGTTTCAGTTTATCACCTTTCTTTGTATCAGCCACCCATGTTTGTGTCTGTGTATCACCATCCATACCATCCAATGTACGATAGGTTCCTTTCAAGTTGCCCTTCTGTTGCATACCGGGTTTCCAAGTAAAAGGTAATATTTCTTTAGAGGCAGTGATAACCAAGTTCTTATCTGTAAACTGTCCACTCTTTTTCTTATAACGCATCTTCATTTTGGAAGTCGTTATTTCAACCCATCCTCCTCTTGTTTTTAGCTTGTAATCTACCTGGGGATAGTTACGATTCACAACGATGTGAGATCTATCGTCCACGAATTTCCCATCCGGTGCATATTCCAGACGGATTGCTCCATCAGAAATGACTGTAAATCTTACATTGCCATCTGTATAAGCAATATTTCGCTGTGTGTTTTGCGCATGCAATACAAATATAAAACTCTGCATGACACAGAGTAAAAGCAATAATCCTCTTTTCATGATAACATTTAAAAGCAATAAATTTATAATTCGAGAATAAAATAGGGTCGTTGCAGTTATCATAGCTACAACCACCCTATGTCAACTACTTACTCTTCTTGAAAGTCGGAGCTTCCGCCTTCACAACCGGTCCGTCCCCTACGAGATACGGCCAATCATCGTCATCCCAATAAACTCTATCAAGCAATACTACACGACCTAAAGATGGATCGGCAGTCCGGTAAGCATGATAGATAATCCAATCTTTACCTTCATCATCCTGCACTATTTCAGCATTGTGCCCTGTCCCCAGAAACGCATCATTTCTGTGTATCAGTACCTCATGTTTATTATCATTCATGTTGTCACCTGATTTATTCAAATAAGGACCAAAAAGCTCGGTGGAACGACATACAACTGTCTGGTATGTACTATTTGCACCGTCACAGCAAGTACCTGTAGAGCAGAACAAATAATAGTATTTACCTCTTTTCAAGATATATGATCCTTCATAAGCATTGGTACCTCCAGTATTGGCAGCAACCTGTATTTTTGTCGCTTTTGCATTTTCAATACCTCCTTTCAGTCCAAGACCGTCTTCAGTCAATTCAATACCCCAAATACCATACCAGCTTCCCCAGAAAAGATATTTTTTACCATTATCTTCAATATAGAAAGGGTCGATACTATTATGAACATCGATCTCATTGCTACGGAATAATTTGCCTTGATCGGTAAACGGTCCTTCCGGCTTGTCCGAAACAGAAACACCAATACCACAAGTTGCTCCACCTCCCCACTTGGACAAGGAGTAATACATCACATATTTTCCATTGATATAATTGATATCCGGCGCCCAAATACCTGCTTCCGGTTCCCATGACGGTTTTTTATCATCCTCGTAAGCACCGCCCACATAAGTCCAGTGAACCAAGTCTTTGGATTTGTGTATCCATGTATTTCCTCCGGTAGCATACAAATAGAAATATCCGTCTTCCGCTTTTATCACTGTCGGATCCGGATTATCGGAATCGATGACAGGATTTGAATACCACACTTTGTCTGCCAATGGAGCTTGTTCTGCTTCACCTTTCTGTTTATCGCTGTTACCACACCCCCATGTAAGCAGGGAAAATATTCCAAGCGTAATTGTATGTTGTAAGTATAACATAAGTTCTCAGTTTTTATTAATTTTACTAATCTATTCCATACTCGAATTCAATTCAACACCAGGTCCCAATACAATATGGATTATGGAAGTCTTTGATTCTTTGTCCGTTTCTGAAGTAATTGGCATACCATCCGACTGAAACGCTTCCAATGTAATGCTAAACTGAGCTTCTTTTTCGTCCACTCCAAAAGCTTTCATATATTCCATTATCTGTTGATTGGTAAAAAGCTGTTCGCGTACTCCGTTATAAGTAAGTATGCTTTTATCTTCCACACCCATTGTTTCAGTTATTTCTCCATCTACCTGCAGTCCTAAAGTCATAACATACTTCGATGCTGTTTCTATATCCAGCCAACGGTAGACAAAAGCAACCCCATCCATATTTTCCTGTGTAATCTGTACATAATAATCATCAGATTCCACTTCTACTCTCGGTACACGTGGTTGTGGGTCACCCTCACTTTCCACATCTCCACATGCTCCCAATACAAATATATTAGTAAGCAGATATAGTATTATAAACAGTTTTTTCATGATTTTCATATTTTAATTTACTTCTTATGGAGATTATTCAGTCGGCTCCAAATATATCTTCATCTCATTAAGGTCTACTGTCAAAATGTATTTACCATCAGCAGCAACAATCCATTTCAAGTCACCGCCATTATCCTGATACCTTGCTTCTCCGAGTTCATGTTCTACGCCCGGATTTGCTCCTTGTGAAGGAGCAAAAAAGAATTTTCCTGCAAAATCTGCTCCATTCGGCTCCAACGCCAACTTAAACTCTTTACCGCCATAAAAGTTACCTGTATACGTCCAACGTTCTGGATGGCGTGGATCATTATTCACAAATGCACCTTCCTTTTTCATTTTACCCCAATCCCATCCGATGGTACTGGCATCGCCAACAATCCAAATCCCACCTTGCGGTAAAGGGTAAATACTAACGATATTCACATCCAAACGATTTAAGTCCACAACTATTGTATAGGTACCGCTTTTTGTATTTTCAAACATCTCACCATTCCCTGCTTCTGCCACATATTGCAAAGAATTATCTCCATTCTCAGCTTTCATGTAGCATGGATAATCAGAATCCGGACTAAGTGCAAAGAAGTACTCACATGGCTTCAATTCTGCTGTCGACTGATATACTCCTGAACCCACAACCTTCTCGGTCATTCGGCGAACAGTTTTCTCTCCAGCATCATCCACCATCACCATATATATCGCAGTAGCATTCTTATCATATCCGATCACATTCAATTGCGTCTTCGACAACTCCGGTTTCAAGTATTCTACAGATGAATTGACCTGTCCTATAACCTCTGCTTCAATAGTCACCTTATCCCCAGGAAGTATACTCCAAGAAGCCAGTATATCATTTAACTCCTTATGCGTGAAACTAATGGAACGCTCTTCCGATTCAATCTCATACAAATCTGTCACATTAGAGTGTAAGTCTGCCATATACATTCTGAAAAAATAGGTGATAGTAGCATCAGCTCCTCCACGTTGAGCTGCAGCATCCCATGTAAATATAACAGCTGCTTCATTCTCTTTTTCTTTCTCCAAAGTAATTTCAGAAGAAGAAGCCTTCAAAAGCATCTGATCTACAGGAGTTTCAAGCGTGTAATACTCCGGATCTTTATTACAGCTCGCTACTATCAACATAAGAAAGAGCAAGCATATTAGTTTCATTATCTTATTCATAATTATGCTTTTCATTTAATTAATTCCAGAAAGGCGCCTGAACCAAGTTCGTGTTCTTATTCATTTCATCTATATATACCGGGAACCAGTACATCGCCCTTTTCCACACACGTGTCTGGAATACGGTTCTCTTATAAAATTCCTGACTATTTGTTCCTGCGAAATTCATACCATAATCATCTCCACACATCTCCGGGAGCTGTTCCACAATTCTCCATCGACGGATATCCGACCAGCGTGATCCTTCACAGCAAAGTTCAACACGGCGTTCCATACGAACTGCCTCACGTACTGCCAGTTGATTGTCATCTACATGAATGTATTTTGCATCATCTGCCGCTACGGCATCCAACGTATATTGGCGCACGCCTGCACGTTCACGGACTTTATTCACATATTTTAATGCATCCTCACGAGATGCTCTATTATCATAAGCCTCATTAACAGCCTCAGCATAATCCAAATAGGAAGCAGCTAAACGATATAGGAACATTTGACGCCATTTGTAACTACCATTCTTCGGATTATCCTGTGAATATACTTTCTTACGAACCAAATAACCATTTTGGGGTGCATCATGTGTATAATCATTATCTTTCTGATTCTTAAAGAATTCGAATTTACGCTCTGCCAAAGCATACCAAGAACCATTATAACTTACTGTAGTATAAAAACGAGGTTCGCGATTACAATACATATTATATGTACCTTCGGCAGTTATTTCTCCCTTTTGCCCTGTACCACCAGTCCAATTAGTAGATCGGGTTTCTGTCTCCGTTGAAAAACCTTCTTCTACATATTTCGAATTATCATCGTCTTTCGGAAGCCCATTCTTCATGAAGAACGCGTCCACCAAACCTTGATATACACCTAAACCATTTCCACCACCATATTCTTTAGTTACAGCTTTATTCGTATAGAACTGGTAACTTTGATAAGCATCTTCTTTTGTATATGGGAACAATATCTCCTTATTTCCATCTTGAAATTTCGTAAACCAAAGATTTTCAAGCGAAGTAAACGGGTCTATTTCTCCCTCATCATTATATTCTACGTACAAACGATAACCGGCTTGCTCTGCTACATCAAGCAATCGTTTGCAGGCTTCTGCCGCTTTCACCCATTTTTCCTGGCTATAAGTAGAATTGAACAATTCCTCACCTTCTTTATTCTTATGTCCAATGTACCACTCATTTCCATTTACCAACGGACTTGCAGCAAATAATAACATCTTCGCACGAACAGTTAGACACATAACTGAAGTTATACGACCATATTTCTCCACACTCTGCCATACAGCAGGCAATTGTTTAGATGCTTCCAACATCTCATTATCCAAATGGCTGACAATCTCATCAAAAGGTCTTTGTCCGACCATTAAATCTGAAAGAGTAAAGTCAGTCGGAGCAATGTAATTCGGTCTAAATGGGATAGGACCGTATGTCTCCAATAATTGCCACCAATAATAGGCCGCAAGGAAACGTGCTTCCGCTTTCATATAATCCACTTCTCTCTGAGGAAGGTCGGAATCAGGTAATGCATGTACACGTTCTATAAAAATATAAGCCTGACGTATTTTTCTCGGAAGACCATCCCAGAAATTTCCTGCCCATTGTGTATTCGGTGTCCATCCACCAAAAATCTTGGTGATATTGGGCCAGTCCCATTGCTGCCAACGTGCAGAAGCAGTCAAGTCATCTGCAAACACTTCCCAACCATACGTATTTAACCAGTCATTACCCGGATTAGGGATACGGCTGTATACATTGGCCAGCCATGATTCTACTTTTGTCTTATTCTCAAAGACCATGTCTATATCAATTTCCGTATCCGGTTCTTTATCAAGATACGTACAGGAACCCAACGATACGATGCCTATTAAACCAGCAACTATATATTTCTTAAGTTTCATTATCGTCATTTTTTTTAATTAGAAATTCAGGTCAACTCCAAACATTACAGAACGCATAGCCGGGTAACGCAGACCGGTGTTCGTATTTAATTCCGGATCCCACAGTTTGAAAGGAGAGAAACAGAATAAATTATTACCACTCACGTAAAAACGAATAGCTTTAGAATGTATCTTATCAGTTACAGATTGCGGTAAAGTATATCCAAGTTCCAGCGTTTTCAAACGCATAAAACGCATATTCTTTTTCCACCATGTAGAATTCCGGTAGTTCTGTCTGTTAGGTTCCTCCGTCAATCTCGGCCAGAATACATCTTGGGAAGGATTCTCTTCTGTCCATCTGTCGTTATAATTAGAGTAGACATTGCCTTGTAATGTTTGTCCACTACCCGGAATGAAATACGTAGTTCCACCAATCACACGATAAGTATCACCTGTTCCCTGGAAGAAGAAATTCAAATCCCAGTTTTTGTAGCTCACATTACCTCCGAAACCATAAACAATACGCGGGTCTACCGTTCCACCAATGTATCCTTCATCCGCATCAGTGATAATGCCATCGCCATTCATATCTATATATTTGATATCACCGGGACGTACTTTTGAAGCTCCAACGTCCTGTGTCGGTATACCGAATTTCAAATTACCATTCGCATCGAAATCATCTTCTGTAAACAATCTTTCTGCCTGCAATCCATACAAAGTATTTAATGAACGGCCTGTCAATCCTCTGTATGTACCTTTCACAGTTTCTGGCTCATCGTATTCGTCCACCCTATTAATAGCATATGTGAAATTAGAACGGAAACCTACAAACCAATCTTTATTAATTTGTTTATTATAGTTTAAGGAGAATTCCACACCGCGGTTAGTCACTTCACCAAAATTGGCCCAAGGGTTAGTCAAGAATCCTGTCTGTGAAGGAATAATCTTACGCTGCATAAAGATATTGGTACGTTTTTCTTTGAAAACATCTACCTGTAATTCCAATTCATTCCATAATCCCAGTTCAAAACCAAGGTTCATTTTCAGAGCTGTTTCCCAGGTAAGATTTTCAACTCCAACTTCTCCTTCTGAAATACCGGTACGACCAATCTGTCCTGTATCACCCCAGTTATACTTATCTGCATTGGTATTCAATGTTGTTATATAGGCAAAACGGCGTCCTCCGATATCATCATTACCAACTTTTCCTATAGAACCTCTTAATTTCAATTTACTCAATGTATTTCTGAAACGATCCATGAAAGGTTCTTCAGACAATAACCATCCGACTGCCACAGAAGGGAAAAAGCCGAAACGTTTACCTTTAGCAAAATTCTCTGAACCATTATATCCAAAGTTGAACTCCGTCACATAACGGCTATCGAAAGTATAAGACAATCTACCCGCAATACCTTGTTTTCTATAAGGTTGTACACTACCATTATCATAACTTTGCTGATTATACAGAAACAATGCATCTACGTCATGCTTTCCGAAAGTGTGAGCATACGTTAATGTTCCTTCAAAATAAACCCTCGAATTTCCATATTCCCCTTTATTTCCATGTCCCAAAGAGTCATCTCCATATTTAAGTACAGAATGAATCAGATTACCTTCAATGTCACGTCCGGTAGCAATACTATGATAAGTAGCATCCTTTCCCCTTGTAATCGAACTCTGATTCCAACGGTCGAAAGAAAAGGTTACTTTCGCTTTTAATCCCGGCGTGATCATCTTCAGATTCTGTTCAATAGCAAAGAGTGACTGAATCTGTGAAGCTGTAACTACGTCGTAACCTTGCTGTGTCACCGCTGCCCAAGGGTTCACATCATTAATAGCCATAATTGGAATAGTCCCATCTGAATAGCGGGCAGGATACACGAAAGGAGAAGTTATAAACGCTCTATCAAAAGCATCGTCCGTACTAAATGCCTGTTTGCGGTGTGTTTGGAGGAACCCACCGACATTTAAACGCAGCACTGTTGTCTTAGTCACATCCAAGTCAACATTCGCACGCATATTATAACGAGTTAGTTTCGTTCCTGTATCATAAGGCAAAGACTTATCCGTCTCCATGATTCCCTTCTCACCGAAATAAGAACCAACCAACGAATAGCGCAGGAAATCGGAACCACCTGATACAGTCAGATTCGCACGAGTAGAATAAGCATAATCCTTTGTTATTTCATCCAGCCAATTTACATCCGGATACAAATCTCTGTCATAACCATATCTCGTTCTGTCAATCTGCTCCTGACTGAAAGGCAAACGCGACTTATTCTCTGTTATTTCATTTATCAATGCCATATGATCGGCTGCCCCAATAAAATCCGGAAGTTTTGTCGGCTCTGCAATAGAATGTTCCACACGCAAATTGACAGAAGGAGCTCCTACTTTACCACGCTTCGTATTGATAACAATGACACCATTTGCACCACGTACACCATACATAGCACTCGCCGATGCATCTTTCAATACTGAGAAAGATTCAATTTCAGCGGGGTCTATGTTATTCAAGTCGCGCTCGATACCATCTACCAACACTAACGGAGATTGTCCACCGGAGAAAGAAGCAATACCGCGAATCCAAAAATTCGAGGAATCGTAACCCGGTTCTCCCGAACGTTGAACCGCTATCACACCGGCAATCTGTCCTGCCAGATTATTAGACAAAGAGCGTGTGGCACCAACCTGTAACTTCTTAGGCTGTAATGTCTCGATAGAACCGATAACCGACATTTTCTTCTGACTACCATATCCAGTAACTACAACTTCATCCAAGGCTTCAATATCTTCTTCTAAAATTACATCAAAATTAATCTTACTTCCAACTTTTATTTGTTGAGTTTTGAAGCCAATATACGAAATCTCTATTACAGAATTCTTTCCGGGTACATTCAAATAAAAATGTCCGTCCATATCCGTAATCACTCCAGTCCCTGTCTGTTCCAGTACACGTACATTCACACCAGGAAGAGGATTCTTGTCCTTATCGGTTATCGTACCACTGATACGAATACCTTTCGCTTGCTCCGACATATTAGTCTTACCAGACATAGAAGAATGTTCCGGTAAAGCGGAGTTAGCGCTTGTTCCATAATAGAACAACAAGCAAACAAACAATGCTTTCTTCAAGTCCATAATATTAAATTTAAAAAACTCATAATAAATACTTTATCTCATATTGAGTGAGAGCAAAAGTAGACAACTAATACAAAATGTAATAAAATAGATAGACCAATAATTAAAAAAAATCGTTCAAAATGAAATTAAAATATAATTGAGATATCTTCTGACCTATTTCTGTCATTTTAAGAAATGTTCCGCACGCCCCGGAGTCAATAACTCCCACAAAGAAGCGACTGTCCATCCCGGTGCGAAGATATCGTTATAATACCCTTTCCCATTTTTGCCATAATCCCAGTTGGTATGTTGAACGACTTCCGGATAAAAACCGGATTTGGCAATTCCACATAGATGCCCTTCATGAGGTAACAATTGGCGCATGGAAGTAGAAATCACCTCCGCGAAATGGGCAAAACGTGGCTCCTTATATTCCTTTGACAACCATTGCAGTACCGAAGCAAATTCAAAAACAAACACATCAATATGGTTATTTTCTACAGAAACATTACCCCAACCACGAGTTTTTAGACCGATATCACCCAACATCTGACCTTGAGCAAAAGGAACGTCCCATACATAATACCATGACAATGCAAAATAAGCAGCCTTTCTTGTCAGGTCGGCATAATGACGATGCTCATCTCCTTTCGTTATCAACGAAAGATAATAAGTTGCCGTAGCAGCATAAAGAGAAGCCTCTTTATCTTCACAATTGGCATCGAGAGTAGATGAAAAATAGTCAGCTTTAGATATCAAGACTTTCTCCAAATAATCTGCTGTCCTTTTAGCACTAGCTAAATAACGTTTATCCTTAAAATATTTATATCCCATTATTAAAGGTAAAGTGGCCGAGGGTGTACTTCCTCCACTATTATCGACTATTGTAAAATCATCGTGGAATTTACGGGGGAAACTGCCATCTTCATGTTGCAACTGCAGAAGTATATCGAGCATATTTTTCATCTTTTGTTCCCATTCAGGATGACGACGGCCATTCTCCCTTTCATAAGCAAGAAAATGAAGCATAGCATAAACTCCTTCTGATTGACGACGAATACTATGTACAGGATCTTCATACCCTCTATCAAAGTTTACCGATTCTTTAAAGAAACCAGCCTGGGTAAAGCCATTCTTCAAATAACTATCGAATACTTTCATACTGTTTTCTTTCAGATCTTCTCTGCCACATTGCCAACTATATTCCCAAGCATTGAATGCATTAAGGAGTACACGGCCAATAAAACCAACTTCTGCCTGACCGTTACTCTGACAATCAGCAGTCCGCAAATGAATACCCGAATTAAAAGTCAACGAATTACCAGTCACCAGACTATTCACAAAAAAACGGCTCATAACTTCTTTCATATCCTCAATAGAATAAGGAGTATCAACCGGAACCGGAGCATAAGTGTCATAGCTATACTCCCACGCATTCCGAATAAAATCAGAATAATCATCAGCTTTATTCTCCAAGATCTCCCATGTCAGTAACATTGTTTCTCCTTTTCTCAGAGACTGAAAAGCCTCTACCGCCGGAGCCAATGTTAATTTTCGAATATAGCTTTTAGGTGCTTCACGGTAAGGAAAACCGAAAGAAAGTGTTGCCACTCCATTCTGATTTTCGAATCCAGTAAAACCTATTGAAGTTTTACCTGAAAGAATGATTTCTCCCTCTCGATGAGTAGACAAAACCTCATTAGCAAAATTGTCTATACGACTCACCGTCACAAAGCTTTTTTCCTTTTCTGAATAAATACCTGTAAGAGGAGCACTCAATCTATCCTCACGCACCAACCAGCTGTCTGATGTATGAAATGAAGGTGCTTCCTTAGGAGATCGCAGATTGCGACGATACCAGAACCCCGGCATATAGAACTGGCAATCATCATGATTAAAACCGGTTGACAACTGCTCGCTAAAATTAAAATAAACATCCTCTAATGCAGTTAGACTGACATTGATACGTAACTTACCATTCATATCCTCCATTCTCTGAGTTATTACCATCGGAATACCTTTGGAAGGTTCCAACAGATAAGATGAACAGTCATTCTTCAACTGCCGCATATCCAGCGAGTATTTTTCCGATTCATTTCCCGGTACTTTTAAGGAAATAGATGCTGAAATCTTTTCTGGAGTATAATTGACGGCTTCAACAGCCTCAACATATAACCCAATAAGTATTCCACAAAATAAGCATTTTAAATTCATGTAAATTCAATTAAATGAATCAGTAATAAAATAAATACTGGTTCTGTTAATACACTAATAATTCATTTTCAAACTTGAGCAACAGCTAATATTTTGTAGCCTGTGTGATACGCAACAAAAGTATGGAATTCTACCAGCTTAGGATATTAAAAACAGGTCAATAAATGAAATTCCAGTCTCAATTTCCCTCCCAAAGTATACATCTTCTGACTCTTATTTACGCAACCGAAAAAATTGAACTCATTTCTGAAGCCGGACATATGTTTTACCATCCGGTCCGACTCCTTTAACTACCAACTTCTTCCAATGTCCTGGCAATTTCGAAGGCAATTGTTTAATACCGCTATCTGTAATTTCCAAACCACAAAAGCCATTGATTACAGCCTGCAAAAGTCCTCCCGCACCAGTTGAGAAATAAGGATTAGTACCTCCTGCACCTTCAGAAAGTACACCGAACGGAGGTAGCTGGTTGGGACGGAAGCTTTGCACAAATAATTCATAAGCCTTATCCCCTTCACCAAGGCGTGCATATTGCAAAGCCAATACAGAGAATGACATTGCGGGGCCTCCTTTGTCAATCTTTCCCTCATAATACTCCAAATCCTTACGAATTTCTTCCGGACGGGTAATCAGGTTCAATGGATATACCAGTAAATTAGCATCCGCCTGCTTGATAACCTGTCCATTATAACCATCATACTCCATAGTCACTCCATTTTCAAATTTGGGGATGCGCAACTTTGCTGCTATTTCCTTCCAAATTACTGGAGCTTTAAGCCCACATATGGAAGCAGCTTTAGCAGCATCCTGTAATGCGCGTATAACAGTACCGTTCGTGAAGGCATTATCATCACCCTCTGCGTATTCATCGGCACAAACCACATTACGAATCGAATAAGAACCATCGTCATTCTTTTCTACACGACTTACCCAAAATTCTGCCACTTTCTCCATTAAAGGGAATCCTTCTTCACGCAACCATCGCTGATCGCCACTCATACAGTAATAATTCCAGGCCGCAATGGCGATATCAGCTGTGATATGATGTTCAAAAGGACCAGTCAACGCCCAAGTCGGACACGCTTCTTCTCCTGCATCATCACTTTCCCAAGGAAACATAGCCCCATCATATCCATAACTTAATGCTTTCTGGCAAGCAGCTTCCAGCCTATCTGTACGATAATCCATCATTGTTCGTGCAATGCCCTGATTCATAAAGAGCATAGGCGGATACATCCAAAATTCGGTATCCCAGAAAATATGCCCATTATATCCCTGTGAAGAAAGTCCAAAAGGAGGTATACTCAACCGACTTCCTTTGCGTGCATTGGAATACAGATTATAAAGTGCAAAACGCACAGTACGCTGTGCTTCATCATCCCCCTCAATCACAATATCACCTTTCCACATCTCGTTCCAGAGTTTCCGATGCCCATCCATCAGACGCGTCAATCCCTCTTTCGCACCATAAATCACTTCACGGTCTGACTCATTGTATGGATCTATAAAATCACGTCCGGTACAAACAGCACCTAATAAAGTAAAAAAGAATTTCTCTCCTTTCTTTAATGAAATAGAAATCTGACCACTCCCATTATATTGTTGCTGCACACTGGAATTCTTATCATAAATAAATGCGGAAGAAGCTGAAACTTTTTGTTCGCGGTATTTTGATAAAGCCCAAGTACGCACTATTTTTATATCATTCCCATTAACATTCACATTGACCAGTTTCGAACCTATGTTTTTATACTCATCAGGTATCTCAATAGGATTTGACACTGTCAAATACATATCCCCCAGTGCCACAACCTCCACACGAACCAGTCCTGCATAAGGTAAATTTCTTAGAGCACAGATGCTATAAGATACATCCGCTTTTCCATCACAAGTGAAGTGCGTATTATGGGTAGCCTCTTTCATATCTATACACTGTTCCCATCTCGAAATATTATCACCATTTACAGTCTGTCCATTAATTTGCATCTGCAAATTGAATGGATTGATTCCTCGTAAAACACGACTCACATCTTGAGGAGTAGCAGAATCAAAAACATGGTTTAGCATGACATGGCGAATAGAAAACGGTTCTTTCCACGGCAGGATACCAATCCCCCCATTGGCAACTGTTGCCCCGTAATAAGTTCCGTGATAATCAGTTGTCTGTATCTTCCACAAACTATCCTGTCCATTTGCCTTAATAGTAAGAGCTGATACCAGACAATAAAATACGATAAATAGATTTCTCATATAAAAAATAAGATATTTAATTTGTTAATGACATCCGACACAAAAATAGGGCGTATCTGCCAATCATTAGGAAATAACCTGACCAAATGATGTGACAAATAAACCAAAAGCGTACTAAAAATAATATTTAAGCCAATTTTGTTACCAAAATTGGCTTAAATCAAAAGACAGATTATTTTATCTTATTTAAATACGTACTTCAATCGGTTTTCCATTCGTAATCTTACTTCTTTTTACAATCTTATGATCCTTTTTTATCAGAACCAACAGTTTGTCATCTTTATCGCGCTTCACCTCAATATCGAATATGGAACCAAATGCACAGATACGTTTCAATGACATCGTATTCCAACTTTCCGGTAGCTGCGGTGTCATCATAAAAGCATCCAATGCAATGGGACGGATACCGAACAACCCCTCGGTCATAATGCGACAATACAAAGCACTTTCTGTGGATAAATGCCTTTGGTTTCCCTCCGGCCACGCTTCCACTGCGTAAGGAACATGATCACCCAACAAACGAGTAGCAGAGTATTTATCCAAATATTCAGTAGCTATATCTCTGGCACCACAAGAGTAAGCCCCCCGGAAAGCATAGAGTGTAGAACGATCCCAATAAGTAGAAGTACCCGATTGAGTTAACAACCCATTCTCCATCCACAGTTTATCAGAGAATAGAGCCTCCACAGTACCTTTCGCCTGATCATAAATACCCATAGTCAGAGGAATGCAAATCCATGAACGCAGCACTGTATTACCATCATAATAACGATAGGTGTCATACCCCTCTACATTACGGGCAAAATATGCATCAATATTCTTATAAAGTTCAGCAGCCCTATCCTGATAAGACTTTATCTGTTTATGTTCTTTTTTCAGTGCCTTTCCCAAATAAGCAGCTGAAACCAAGGCATCATAATATAATGAAGATGTACATAGATTGGCTTTTCCGGCAGGAAAACGATTTTCAAGTTCATCAGAATCAGATTTTACCACCCCATCCGCATTCAGCTGGCGATGACAATATTCCAGACACCATTCAATCAGCGGCCACAATTTTTCAGCCTCATTACAATTACCGGATGCCAAAGCATAACGTGCTGCGCCATAGCCAACCATTGCTACATCACCACGATCACCCGCAACACCAAAACAATCAATCCCTTCTGCAATTATAGATGAAGGTAAAGGTTTATACTCATCATTCATATAGCGCATAAACAACCCGAATGAATCCATAGCCGAACGGTTTCCGGCTTGATAACCTAAATATGGAAAAAATGGATTGATATATTCGGCCTGATCATTCGCCCAAACAGCAGCGTAATAAGCTTCTCCACCTGGGCTCTGCATATATCCGCCTTTAGTATCAAATATGCTTTCCGAACCACGTATCTTGGCAAAAGAAAACATAGTATTGATTACGTCACTCGGAGTCTCTAACACAAGGTTACCCTGTATCTGACTCAAAAATCTCCGACGTGCCAGAAGTTCATTATTAACATCCAACGCCAACTCCTGATCATGTTTCTTATATCCTGCATAGATTACCTGAAACCAGGCCTTTTCTCCGGCTTTCAGTAGATAAGTACCATCTTTTACCGGAGAAGAAAGGGTAGCCGTTAATGTATAACTGCCTTCCACTCCTTTTGCCTCATCAGTATAATAAGAAAGAGTGGTCGATGGGAGCTGAACTGTCTGTGGGTGATCTGTCGTATTCTCCAACTCATATTTCTCACAGAAGGCCGGTTGTGACGTGGAAGGAAAAAGTGTACGTGTCAACGAAATCCCTCTAGTAGCATATACACTCTTTACAGTCATAATTCCATTCAGCGATACAGTCTCTACCTTTTCACCTACTAACGGCTGGCCATTTACAAGGCATAAATGTGCCCAGTCTCCATTAAAATGATGCTGCAAACTACCATGGGTATCATTAGGGATAGTACGAAAAGTAGGTAAAACCATATTCCGGTCAATCACCCATTCACCAGCTTCATTAACACCATAGCGCAATACTGTTGAAACTTTCAGTCCACTCATTTCAATATGGTCATTATGCACACCATTCACTCTCCAGCAAATACTGTCAGGTGAAGTAATCACCCATCTCGTTATCTCACTGGCATTCAGAAAACTGGTATACAATCCAATTAGTAATAGTGTAAACCACAAAGTCTTTTGTCTGGTCATCATATCTTATCGTATTATTAAAATTTTCACACTTATAAATTATAAATCCTCAATATAACAGATGATATAGAGTGAAATACAACTCTATATATAATCTACTCTTCTTTCGAATTAACAAAATCCTTAGGCAATACCCCAAATTGCTTTTGGAAACATTTAGCAAAGTAAGACGGAGAATTAAATCCCACCATGTAGCAGATTTCATTCACCCGGTTTTCTCCCTCTTTCAACAATTGAGCTGCCTTTTTCAAACGCTCCAGGCGTAAGAACTCATTCGGACTCAAATCCAACACTCCCTTTATTTTCCGATAAAAGTTAGACCTGCTCATATTCAGGTTATCTGCCATGTCATCCATGCTAAATTCAGGATTGGCATAATTAATCTGAATTACTTCGTTCAACCTTTTGATAAATTCCTCATCAGCTTTTGTTAAAGCCATTGTATTAGCAGCTATAAAAGGAGACTCCGCAAAAGCTTGACGCAGTTTCTCTCTATTCTGAATAAGGTTAGAAGCACACGCTTGTAGATATTCTACAGAGAAAGGTTTTTCAATATAAGCATCTGCTCCCAGTTCCATCCCCTCTATCTTTGATTGTATATTGGTCTTGGCAGTCAGCAGGATAACCGGAATATGGCTGTAATTCAAATCCGACTTAATCGTCTTACACAATTCGAAACCATCCATCACGGGCATCACAACATCACTTATCACCAGATTCACATAGTTACCATCAAGCACCTTCAATGCTTCTGCACCATTAGTAGCTGTCAACACTGTATAATCTCTCGACAATTGACGAACAACAAAAGTAAGCATATCAGGATTATCTTCTACTACCAGCACAGTGGGACGGTTATCTTTCCTTCCCGCCTGTTCGGCAGGGATTTCGTTTACCCTATCAATTTCCACCTCCGCCTCTGGGGTTAAAGTGATTGTCATATCCTGAACGACCGGTAAAGTCAGACAGAAAATGTTACTTTCTTCTCCTGTCTCCATAGCCAAAGTTCCCTGATGTAATTCAGCCAACGAGCGAGAGAGTGCCAAACCGATTCCAGTGCCAGTAGTCACCTTTCCATCCTCTTGCTCATTGAAACGAACAAAAGGTTTAAAAATCTCCTCTTTCATTTCATCAGGAATGATTACTCCATCGTTTACTGTGCGAATACGGAATAGATTATCATCATCAGTTTCGGGTATTTCCAGCATTACATGTACATAACTCTCGGCATATTTCATTCCATTGTTCAACAAGTTGCTGATGATCTTCGTAAATGCTTCCTGATTAACATGGGCATAGAAATCTTTTTCTGGTACCTGTAAGGTAAATTCCAACCCTTTCTGTTTTGCAAGAGAAGTGAAACGTACATGAGTTTCCTTCAAGACCTCTGTTATATTGCATTTTGCAAAGTTCAACCGGAATCCCTGGCTTTCCGTCTTGCGGAAGTCAAGTAGCTGATTGGTCAGATTGAGTAATCGTTCCGTGTTCTGTTTCATGACGTTCAAGTCTTCACGGGTTTCAGCATCCACTTGTTTTTTCAGTATGATATTTTCCAACGGACCTTTAATCAATGTCAACGGTGTACGTATTTCATGAGCTACATTCGTAAAAAAGTCAATCTTTGCATGATAAACTTCACGTTCTTTCTCCTGCTCAAACTTCTCCATCTGCCTGCGATGCTTGTTGTTACTACGCCTCTTGAAATATATAATTACATACAAAGAACAACCTATAATCAACAAAGCATATACAAAATAAGCCCAAACAGAAAGATAGAAAGGAGGAAGACTATGTACTTTTAATGATATTCCATTTTCATTCCATACTCCATCACTATTAGAAACCTTCACTTTGAATGTATAATTGCCATATCGCAGATTGGAATAAGTAACAATAGGGCTTTCGCCAATTGTCAGCCAATCCGCATCAAAACCATCCAATTTATACATGATTTTACTCATTCTTGGAGCTTGAAAGTCCAATGCTGTTACCCGGAAAGAGAAAGAGTTCTGACTAGACTGAAGAATAAGTTCATCAGAGAAAGTGATACTCTTTTCCAATGGAGATCCCGGTTCACCGACATACACTTCTTTGCCAAACAATAGGAAATCCGTAATCACAATAGATGGGAGCGACCTATTCTCTGAAAAGGTCTTCGGATTGAAAGCGATAAAGCCGTCGATACTTCCCAGATAAATCGTACCATCTTCCGTCTCCAGGCTGGAGTGGTAATTAAACTGATCGCCCAGCAAACCATTGGAGGTAGTATATACTTTCATTGCTCCGGTAGTAGGTTGGAAACATACGAGACCATTATTCGTTGTCAGCCAGAAAAGTCCATCTTTATCTTCCACAATCTGATAAACGACATCATTTGGCAATCCGTCTGCCAGATTATAGCTGGTAAAGGTTTCCGTTTCCGGATGAAACAAACAGAACCCTCCACCTTGAGTTGTCAACCAAACTTGTCGGTGAGAATCTTCGAAGATACTTACCACTTTATCATAAGGAAGGCTTTTCGGATTATTTTCATTATGCAAATAATTCTTCCATTTCTTCTCACTTACATTATAACAGTAAGCACCGTTTGCGTAAGTGGCCAGCCAGAGGTTTCCTCCCGAATCTTCTTTTATATCATATACAAACCGGGCATTCAGTTCCGGTATCCGGTCAAAATCATCAGATTGTCTGTTGTAGCGCAACAAACCGAATAAAGTACCCAGATAAATATCCCCCGTCGTCGTTCGGCAAATGGAGAAAACGCTATTATCTATCAATGAACGGGGCGAGTCTGTCTTCTGATAGGTTTTCACAATAGCTCCTGTACGAGTATCCACCACTTTTACTCCTTTCGAGAAAGTTCCCACCCAAAGATTATCATCAACCAGGCACAGTCCGTGAACATTTGTAAAAGCATTACTTGGCGTAAAGAAAGAAAAAGTCTTGGTTTTAGGATTAAAACGATTCAAGCCACCATCTTCCGTACCAATCCATAGAATTCCCTGGTTATCTTGACAGAACTCACGCACTCGTTTCCCGTGCAGGCCATTCTCTATTCCTTTCGGATAATATTTCTCGAAGTTCGTATAAAAACGAGGATAGTAGTTTATACCGCCGAAGTAAGAGCCAATCCAAATGCCACCCTCACGATCTTTACACAATGAATAAATGGCATTATCGGATAAAGAATAAGGATCATTAATCGAACTGCGCAAATGAACGTACTTACCTAGCCGGAGATTATAGATATAAAGTCCCGACTCTGCACCAATCCATAGTTCATTGTCAGAAGCAACCAACAGTTCACGACAGAAAACAGACTCCCCGGATTCATCTTCGAAAAGTAAATCATGCAATTTGTTTGAAGTCAGATTCAATTCTTTCACTCCTCCTTTTAAAGAACTTATATACAAGCAGTTGTATGCACCTTTTACAATACAGGTCACTACGTCGTTCGCATAAATTTCCTTGTTATTCACAGGCGATAAATAAGGATGGAGAGTTTTCAGACGGTCTTTCGAATAGAAAAGTCCATCGCCATACCAGCCGATCCAAAGGGTTCCGCTATTGTCAAAAGCAAAAGTCTCAACATTGGTGGTAAGAAAGGAGAAGTTCTGTAAGGTATAGTTCTGAAGCTCTCCTTTTTCCAGATTATAACAGAACAATCCCTGTGATTCCACTGCCATCCAGACACACCCCTGATTATCTCCGGAGATAGCCGTCACAGTATGTTCTATCCTTGTATTCTCTACACTTTGTTTGGTAAAATGCTCGAAAGAATCTTTTTCCGGATAATAGATATAAAGCCCTACGTCCGTACCCACCCAGATACTTCCTTTTTCATCCTCGTAAAGTGCCGTGATGAAATTATTGCCTATGCTCCGCTGACTACGGTCATCATGCTTAAATTTACGGAATGACAGACCGTCATATCTGTTCAGTCCATCCTTGGTGCCGAACCACATAAAGCCCTGCTTATCCTGTAAAATTGTATTTACTGTATTCTGCGATAATCCATTCTGTACACTTAGATTTTTGAAATAATAGTGTTCGTCTGCCACTTGAGCGTGACAGAGTATCTGATAACAAATAAGACAGATTAAAAGAGTCAGGGTTTTCTTCATACTATGTGTTTTCTATCCTTTCGTTTTGAGTTACCAAATGTAGGCAAAATCATAGCGGAAAGATAGTAAATATGTCTCAATGAATGAAAGAATAGTCCTATTTTTCTATTCGGATACACGCATCAACTGTTATAACGGCTCTTTGCGCAGCTAAAAACGGATTTATATCCATTTCTTTGATTTCTGTAGCGAAATGTAGCAAGGCGGACAAACGAACAATAGTTTCAGCAAATTTATCTTCTTTGACTCTCTTTTGTCCACGTGTTCCCTGAATAATTATATAAGCACGCAGTGAATGAATCAGAAATCTGCACCGACGAACGAAAGCTACTAGCTCCTCTTTATTATCGGAAACAAACTCATCTACCAGGTGAGTACCGGCAGCATGCAGTAATGCTTGTACGTAATTGGAAGCAATATAACCATTCTCCGGAATAGAATCAATAATGCGACGAATCCTCAAAATGTCTACCCCGCACCTTCGGCATAGACGATAATGTTCCTACAAAGACAAAATAAATTCCGAATAATGAAAAAGGTATATCAAAAATTCCATAATGAAAGTTTTTTTTAACATACCTCACATTCTTTTTACCTATCTGTTTCAGTCTTTACAGCTGAACCGTTACCCAAAAGATTAGGCCAAGCTTTATCATCCCAGTAAACTCTATCAAGCAATACCACACGCCCTAAAAAAATACCTAGTAACCAATAAAGAAAAAACGGTTTAATACAGAAGAAGATTCAGCCAGCAAAGCCTTACGCTGTTCGCTGTCAGCAGCAAATAAACTGGTAGACAAGATTTCCCCTATTGATCCGTTAGTTGTTACTACAGCAATTTGTTTGACGCCCTCCACCAATTTTCCATTTTGGGGAGAAACAATGTGCCGACGGCTGGGAGAGTCATTGCCGGAGGTTGTAAGGCATTCGTTGTGAAGAAGTATATCATTAATTTTCCATCCCGAACCTACCGGATGATTACCCAAAGCAAGAATAGAACTGTTTCCCATATTTATCAATGCATTTTCTATCAGAGCCTCATTCAATATACCTCTGATTGTTTCCAAAGCATATCCCTTGAGAAAGCCGGACAAATTGATAGTTACTCCCGGCTGTGAAAAAGCGACACTACGATCTCCGGCAGATAAATGTACTGAATGTATAGTGTTCTGATTGTAATTTTCCGAATGAACTGTGATATCGAAGCATCCCAAAGTCCTACCATTATATTCCAGACATAAATCGATCATTGAATAAAGTTCTTCGCTAAGAACAACGGGAGAAACAGAGGCTGTCCGGTTGAGAATAGACAATTCGCTGGCCGGATCATAAAAGTTCGCCATCTTTTCCAGCCGACACAATGCATCATAAATACGATTGACCACAAGCAGCAACTCCCCTTCCGGTTTCCGGCTGCATAAGATAATATCCACCCGTGTATGCATGGAAAGGAACCAGGCATAAAACAAGGAGTTACCATCATTTGACGGTTTGTATAGATGTTGAATAGTGGTCTGCATCGTATAAAACACAAATTAGGCACGGATTACACAGATTACGCGGTTTTTATTTCATTAGAGTAACCGTGAAACCCGTGTAATCCGTGCCTGAATAAAAATCATAAAGGAGTTTTGACGTATCTCCTAATAACTAGAAAACGGAACTATTTCAGTTCTTTAATCTTCACGTTCTTGAACCATACTTCATCTCCGTGGTCCTGAAGAAGTATATTACCTTCCTCCGGATTTCCGAAATTAGGCCAGTTTTTATATTTACTGTATGCTACCAATGCATTCCACATATCATTGTTACGATCATACTCAATCAGCTTAACTCCGTTCAGCCAATGTTCTACATGATTGCCTTTTACAATGATAGTAGCAGTATTGAATTCTTTCTTGTTGAATGGTTTATCTTTAGGAGCCGGAATCAGGTCATACAACGAGCCCAGCTTTCTGTTGCCTTTCACACCCAGTTTTGCATCAGGATGCTTGTCATCGTCAAGAATCTGGAATTCGCAACCGATAGCAGAGCCTTCCCCTTTATTCAGCCCCGGATTCACAAAATATTTAACTCCGCTATTTGCACCTTCAGTAATCTTGAAGTCTACTTTCAGAATAAAGTTCTTGTATTTACGGGTAGTCACAATATCACCACCATTTGCAGATTCAGCTCCACCACTCTTCATTACTTTCAAAATACCATTTTCTATCTTCCAGCCTTTTGCAGGGAAAGTAGAAAGTTTAGCGCCTCTCCATCCGTCAGTAGTCTTACCATCCCATAATAGAGCCCAGCCTTCTTTTGCTTCGCTCGGAGAAATCGTGTTGGCAATCAGATTCACTTCCGGTGCAGCTTGCGCTTCCGGTGTCTGATAGCGTTCTACATCCGTCGTACAAATACGGATATCCTTCCAACGAACTGTTTTTCCTTCATCAGCCGCATTTCCAATAGCGTGCACTTGCAAAGCAATGAAACCTACAGGAGTCATATCATCCCAGATATTAGCACAAGGAACTCCGTTTATCCAGGTACGGATCGAATTACCAACAGCTTCAATACGGGCTTTATTCCATGCGTTATTCTTAAAAGCGGTTTTTGCCGACGGATTCAGTGTCAAAGGATAAAGCCAGTTTCTACGTGCCTCATCATAAATGCCACCCGACCAAGCGCGCTTCGAAGGATCAATCTCAAACTGATAACCGTGTACGCGGCCTTTCTTATAATCCTTCTTGCTTTCACTGCGAAGCTGTACGCCGGAATTTAAACCATCATCTATCTTGAAATCAAATTCAAGGATAAAGTCACCATAATTCTTTGTCGTTGCCAGGAATGTATTGGGAGTTCCCATCTTAGATACACCGACAATAGCGCCATCTACAATTTTATACTCGGCTTTGCCATTCAATTTCTTCCATCCTTTCAGGTTTTTCCCGTTGAAAAGAGGTTCCCAGTTTTGTGCGCCCAACGAAGCGGCACAAAATAAAAGTAAAGTTAATACAATATTTTTCATGATTATTTATTGGTCCTTCTCCATCCCCTTCTCCTAAAGAAAGGAATGGAAAAAGCTGTTTCTATTTATAATTTATAAAATTCATCCCAACCTTTACGCGGCGGAAGTCCCGCCAACATTGCATTAGCAAATTCATTATTTGTAATCTGTTTCGTGCGGCTGTCAAAGAATAGCTGTGTATTAAGCCGTTGAGCCATTACACCCAGTGAGAACACCTGACTCAAAACACCGTTGATTTCGAACGGTGAGCGCGTCTTTTCAATACCGTTACATGCCAATAAGAAGTTTTCGAAGTGATTGGAAGGACTTTTAGGAACCTTCGGTAATTTGCCAGCCATCTCTTTCGCTTTCTCTTCCGGAATAATAGACAAAGTGCTTCCATGACTCCCCCCTTTAAAGATTAAATCTTTCGTATAGATAATCTTTCCCGGATTCAATTTAGCCGCAGGAGTATCTCCCTGATTTGTCGCAGGAATGTTCGGGTCCAGTCCCGATACTCCATAACCGGCAGGAATAGGAGGAAGATTATCCAGACCGTCATACCAAGTAATGTCTACCGGTGGCATCCCTTTACGTTGCGGGAAGCGGAAGAGAATCGTGGAAGAATAAGGGAAGAAATAATCATTATGACCATTTGCGTATTGCATGGTAACTTCATAAGGCAATCCCAGTTCCAGAAACTCGTGAGCCGTATCGAGGATATGCGCCCCCCAGTCGCCCAATGCACCCATACCAAAATCATACCAGCAACGCCATTGTCCTAAATGATAATCTTTATTATATTCGTGATAAGGGGTAACTCCGAGCCAGGTATCCCAGTCCATATCTTTCGGCAGTTGCTGTCCCGAAGGAAGTTTATAGATATTAGTGTCCCATTTATGCCAACGGCGCGGGTTATTCATGTGGGCAGTGATAGCAGTTACGTCTTTGATAATTCCCGCATCCATCCAAGCTTTAAACTGGAAATAGTTTGCTTCAGAATGTCCCTGATTTCCTACCTGGGTAACCAAGTTAGGACGTTTAAGCGCAGCTTGCATCAACAATTCCGCTTCATAGAAAGTACGGGCCAGCGGTTTTTCTACATATACATGTTTTCCGGATGCCAATGCCAGCATACTGATCGGGAAATGTGAATGGTCGGGAGTAGCAATCGCCACAGCATCAAACTCATTACCGGCTTTATCAAACATCTGGCGGAAATCTCTAAACTGTTTTGCCTTCGGATATTTAGCCATAATCTTTTGCGTATGTTTGGCACCCATGTCCACATCACATAACGCTACCACTTCTACCATACCTGTCCGCGCAAAATCTTCAATAATCTGTTCACCGCGGTTACCAATGCCGATATAGGCTATCTTTACCTTGTCACCTCTTCCTTTCTTGGGTGAAATCGTTTGAGCATGCAGTAAGTCACCTGCCCCCAACGCCAATCCGGCAGAAGCCATTGACATCGTTTTCAGAAAATCTCTTCGTGTTACCATAAGTTATTTATTTTCATTGATATTGATTAAGTTCGTGAACGAGTAAACAATGCCCGTAGCCCATTAAACAAGAGACGCAAAATCCCCCAAAAAGCATAAAGCACAAAAGTAAATATGATGATATAAAAAATAGAAGTTATCATCTCCGTAAATGGCGCATGATAAGCTATAATTGCATAGAGGTGTATCAAATTGGATACTACGAAACAAACGAGTAAAGTAATTAACTCTATTTTCTTTCGTCGTGCGGTTACAATCGTGTCTTTCATACTGCTTCGGGTGTTTTTACAGATTGATGGTTCAGATAATCTATTTTATATTCATCGGGGAAGTAGAGCATCCGCTCTTCCTCCAGTGCCTGATGTCCCAGCAAACAAAGCATACTTGCATAGTATCCTTCTTCCGCTATTCTTTCCGGTTGTTTTTGTGTTATGACGGCTTCAACGAACGCTTCCAGCAACAAGGACGTACCGTCACTCTTAGGACGTTCTCCAATAATGAACTCTCCAGTGTTCTCATTTGCAGTTTCCGGAGCCCAACTCGTTCCGGCAAAAGGAAGAGAATCGAAAACTTTGTTTTCCCAATCATTCACCATCTGCAGGAAAGCCGGTGCAGGAGCCACATTCTCAAAGTAATATTTTCCCTTTTCCGGTTCTACCGTACCAAGGTTACCCATGATCTGTTCTTCCAGTCCATAGAATTTATTGGATATAACGGAGTCGAACGTCATCTTCACCCCATCATCAAAGACATATACACAACTCACATTATCATACACATCCCTGCCATCCTTCCAATAAGTAATGGCACCATGCCCCATCACCTTCTCGGGAATCTTACGCAAAGCCCAACTTCCGATCTGAAGCTGGTGGCAAGCGAGTTCCGTCATCAGTCCCTTCGAGAATTCCTTGTAAAGACGCCAGTTTATCAGGCGTTCCAGATTGGGTGAAGGTACCGAGCGTCTCCAATCGCCATTCCGGTTCCAAAAGGTACGGATTGCATTTATTTCACCAAAGGTACCCGCATGAATCATCTCCATCGCTTTGATGTAACGAGGGTCGAACAAACGTTGTTGACCAGTGAAGAAAATCTTTCCCGTGCTACGATGTTTCTGATACATACGGTAACACTCTTCCATCGTAAAACCTATCGACTTCTCACAAAATACATGCTTTCCTGCGTCGAAAGCATCCAAGACGATTTTACAATGCGAACTAAGAGGGGTAGCTACGAGTATGGCATCTATCGACTTATCTTCCAGCACTTCCCGGTAGTCACCATACACTTTGGCATTAGGCACAAGTTCCAATGCGCTCTCGATAGACGGTTTATAAATGTCGCACAATGCTACGATCTCGACTTTGGGGTTCTTAGCCAGAAATCCCATTAAAAAACGTCCCCGGGAACCAGGACCGATTATTGCCAGACGGCACTTTTCGTTTGAGGTGTTCGTCACCGT
>USSR01000004.1 GCA_900557355.1 uncultured Bacteroides sp. | reverse complement strand
TTATGAAAAACACAGTGCAAAGATACGGACTTCTGGGATATCTGCAAATAAAACAAATAAAAAAGAGTGTTTTATAACATGTTTTAGTAAAAGTATTGTTTTTGTTAAGGCTTACTAAGGATTTGAGTCCCCTCAGTATTTGTTTTCTAAAAAAGAATTATCTTTGCATGGCTGCGAAAATAAGCTGCACTTTTGCCTATTAATAAATTTATAAAGAACAACTACTGTGAGCGAAGAAGATATTGTCCTTACCCCGATGATGAAACAGTTCTTGGACCTGAAAGCCAAGCATCCTGATGCCGTTATGCTGTTCCGTTGCGGCGACTTCTATGAAACTTATTCTACCGATGCTGTTGTTGCAGCCGAAATTCTGGGAATTACTCTGACTAAGCGTGCCAATGGCAAAGGAAAGACTGTTGAAATGGCGGGATTCCCTCATCATGCATTGGATACGTATCTGCCTAAACTGGTGCGTGCTGGGAAGCGTGTGGCCATCTGTGATCAGTTGGAAGACCCGAAAATGACCAAGAAGCTGGTGAAGCGGGGCATTACGGAACTGGTAACTCCCGGTGTTTCCATCAATGATAATATACTGAATTACCGGGAAAATAACTTTCTGGCTGCCGTACACTTTGGTAAAGGAGCGTGCGGTGTGGCATTTCTCGATATATCTACGGGTGAGTTCCTCACAGCAGAAGGGCCTTTCGATTATGTAGACAAGCTATTGAATAACTTCGCTCCTAAAGAAGTGCTTTTTGAACGTGGAAAACGGGGTATGTTTGAGGGTAACTTTGGAAGTAAGTTCTTTACTTTTGAACTGGACGACTGGGTATTTACAGAGACCACTGCCCGTGAGAAACTTCTGAAGCATTTTGAAACGAAGAATCTGAAAGGTTTTGGTGTAGAGCATCTCAAGAATGGTATTATTGCTTCGGGAGCTATCCTGCAATATCTCATTATGACGCAGCATACCCAGATAGGACATATCACTTCTTTGGCACGTATTGAAGAAGATAAATACGTCCGTTTGGATAAGTTCACCGTTCGCAGCCTTGAACTGGTGGGTAGCATGAACGATGGCGGCAGTAGCCTGCTGAACGTGATTGATAAGACTATCAGCCCTATGGGAGCCCGTTTGCTGAAACGTTGGTTGGTGTTTCCGTTGAAAGATGTGTTGCCTATCAATGAACGTCTGAATGTGGTGGAATACTTCTTCCGTCAGCCGGATTTCAAGGAACTGATCGAAGAACAGCTGCATCTGATAGGCGATCTGGAACGTATTATCTCTAAAGTGGCTGTAGGGCGTGTTTCTCCGCGTGAAGTAGTTGCGTTGAAGGTGGCTTTGCAGGCTATCGAACCTATCAAAGAAGCCTGTATGGAGGCGGATAACGCCAGTCTGAACCGTATCGGTGAGCAACTGAATATCTGTAAGTCCATTCGCGACCGTATTGAAAAAGAGATTAATAATGATCCTCCGTTGCTGATAAACAAAGGTGGTGTCATGAAGTCGGGCGTCAATGCCGAATTGGATGAATTACGCCAGATCACTTATTCCGGTAAAGATTATCTGCTACAGATACAGCAGCGGGAAAGTGAACTGACGGAAATTCCCAGCTTGAAGATCGGCTACAACAATGTGTTCGGTTATTATATAGAAGTCCGTAATACGCACAAAGATAAAGTTCCGCAGGAGTGGATACGTAAACAAACTCTGGCAAATGCCGAACGTTACATCACGCAGGAGCTGAAAGAGTATGAAGAGAAGATACTCGGCGCCGAGGATAAGATATTGATCCTGGAGACTCAGCTTTATACAGAACTTGTGCAGGCTTTAAGTGAGTTTATCCCTGCCATCCAGGTCAATGCAAACCAGATAGCACGTCTGGACTGCTTGCTTTCCTTTGCCAATGTGGCGCGTGAGAATAACTATATACGTCCTGTTATTGAAGATAACGATGTGCTGGATATTCGCCAGGGACGCCATCCGGTTATTGAGAAGCAACTTCCTATAGGAGAAAAATATATTGCCAATGATGTGATGCTGGATAGCAGTTCGCAACAAATCATTATCATTACCGGTCCGAATATGGCTGGTAAGTCTGCATTGTTGAGGCAAACGGCTCTGATAACGCTGTTGGCACAGATCGGTAGCTTCGTACCTGCCGAGAGTGCGCATATCGGTTTGGTGGATAAGATATTCACCCGCGTGGGTGCCAGCGATAATATCTCTGTTGGCGAATCTACGTTTATGGTAGAGATGAATGAGGCTGCGGATATCTTGAATAACCTGTCTCCGCGCAGCTTAGTGCTCTTTGATGAGCTGGGACGAGGTACATCTACCTACGACGGTATTTCCATCGCCTGGGCGATTGTGGAGCATATCCATGAGCATCCTAAAGCCAAAGCACGTACATTGTTTGCTACGCACTACCATGAATTGAACGAAATGGAGAAGAGCTTTAAGCGTATCAAGAACTACAATGTTTCCGTTAAGGAGGTGGATAATAAAGTTATCTTCTTGCGTAAACTGGAACGTGGCGGCAGTGAACACTCTTTCGGTATCCATGTAGCAAAGATGGCGGGTATGCCGAAAAGCATTGTAAAACGTGCGAATGACATATTGAAGCAGCTGGAAGCGGATAATCGCCAGCAAGGTATTGCAAGTAAGCCGATGGCGGAAGTGGGAGAAACGCGTGGGGGCATGCAGCTTAGTTTCTTCCAATTGGAAGATCCGGTCCTTTGCCAGATACGGGATGAGATATTGAATCTGGATGTGAATAACCTGACGCCGCTGGAGGCGTTGAATAAATTGAATGATATTAAGAGGATTGTAAAAGGGAAGTAATTACTTCCCTTTATTATTATTTTGTTTGAATAAATCACTGATAGAATTTGCTTCAGTCAATTCCTTCTTTACACTGTCCTTCTGTTGTTCTCTATACTGCCGGGGCGGCATGCCGAAGCGTGAAGAGAACAACTTATAGAAGGTGCCGCGGTTATTGAACCCTGTCCGGTCCATAATCTCTTCAATGGTGAGATTCTTGGTCAGTAACAAACGTTCGGCCATCGTAAGACGATATTCCTTGATAATATCAGCCGGTGACTTTTCTGTTATCGGTTTCAGTTTCCGGTAGAATTGGCGAGTGCTATATCCTAGGTCGCTACTCAGCAATTCAACGGATAAGCCAGGGTTTGTGATATTCTTTTCTATGGTTTCCAGGACCTTATCCAGAAATTCCTGATCTTCCTTATGGATGCAGTTCCCATTTTCTACGGTGAAAGAGCTGAATATGGAACTGTAATATTCTTTTAAGTCCGATTCGCGCTGAATCAATCGATAGACCACCTTTTCCAGGTATTTTACGTTGAAGGGCTTCGTTACGTATACTTCCGCACCGGCCTCAATACCTTTTACCTGATCGTCTTCGTGATGAAGTGCGGATAATAAAATAAGTGGAATATGGCTCCATAACTTATTCTGCTTAATTTTCTGAGCGAAAGAAAGCCCGTCTGTTCCAGGCATCATCACATCTGAGATAATCAAATCCGGTTGTTTTTGTTCTAAATTAGCCAGAGCCTCTTGGGCGCTACCGAAAGATAGTACATTGTATTTATCCACAAATATCTCCGATACAAACCACAACATGGAAGGATCGTCATCAATGATCATAAGTGTGTGTTTGGAAGTATCGAAATCGGTGGTGGTCTGTTCCAGTGCCATAGGTTCCGTGAGGGTGCTCACAGGCGTTGTTTCGTATTCTTTCCGGGGAATATCTGTCTCTTGCGTAGTGGGTGATAGTTCCGGTAAAGTAACTATAAATGTCGTTACTTCGTTTTGGATACTGCTGACATTGATTTCTCCGTTCAACAAAGTAGTCATGCTTTTGCAAATAGCCAATCCGAGACCGTTTCGTGAATTCTTCCCATTCATCTCAAAGGAATCCAATATCTTGTAGCGGTCGAATATCTTCGAGAGGTTTTCTTTCGCTATACCTTTTCCGGAATTGGATATGCTAAGGGTCAGATGTTGATTCTCTGTCTTCAGGCTAACGTTAATAGTACCTTCTTCCGGAGTATATTTAAAGGCATTGGAGATTAGATTATTGGCTATCTTGTTGAAACAACTGATATCCGTATTCCATTCAATATCCGGTTCAATATCCAATTGATAATTCAGGTTCTTATTCTCAGCCAGTTCACAGAATGATTCTGCAATATTCCGGAGCTTGTCCGATACCGGTAACCTTTGGATAGAAAGTGCCTTATGACCGGTTTCCAGCCTACGGAATTCAAGCAATTCCAGAATCAAGCTATTCAGTTTCTCCGTATTCTGCTGTATCATCTTTCCGTATTTGCGGATATATGAGTCTGATTGCGGGTAAGCAAGTATCTTTTCGCATGGACCGTAAATCAGTGTGAGCGGTGTACAGAACTCATGTGTAATGTTGGTAAAGAAGCGAAGTTTGGATTCGTAAACTTCTTCTTTCTTTTCCCGGTTCAGCTTTTCGATGATGCGGTGTTGTTTCCGACGGTATTGACCGATAATCCTGTAGACAGCAAGAATACAGAGCAAAGCTATGATTATGAAATAGAAGATATATGCCCAGGTACTTAAATACCATGGTGGAGTGATCTGAATCAAAAGAGTCTGAGGTTCAGACTCTTTCCCATTCATGTTATTTCTGTATTTTACTAACAGCCTATATTGTCCAGGTGGAAGATTGGAAAATACGGCACTGGCTGATGTTCCACTTTCTATCCACTGGTTACTAACCTCATCCAGTTTGTAAGAATAAGAGTAGTTGTTGCCGTTTATGTAATCGACTGCCATAAAATTAATGCAAAAGAAATTCTGGCTGTAATCCAGTTGGAGTATTTCCTTTTCTTTCTTTTTATGAAGAAAGTCATATATATTATATTCTTTTCCGAAGATAGACAATCCTTTCAGGCTTATCTGAGGCATATAGTCTGCCATCCTGTATGTATTAGGCTTGATGGTTACAAAGCCGTTTGTACCTCCGAAGAATAAGGTTCCGGTTCGTAAGTCCTTATAAAAAGCTCCATCACTGAATTCAGTGACTTCCAGACCGTTTTGCCTGTCGTATGTCTGTCCGGTGTTTGTCTGCGGGTTGAACCTTACCAACCCTTGATTTGTACTGATCCAGAGATTGTTTTGCTGATCCTCTAAAATGCCGTGTACGGTGTTGTTTGAGAACAGGTCTGCCCGGTCATGCCGATGAGAGTAATTCTGATTCAAATGTAGCAATCCTGAACTGGTGCCTAACCAATATCCCTTTTCATTTTTGTAAATAGCGAATATATCATTGGCAGTCTGACTTTTCACAACATCATCAAACTTGTAGGGAGTCATTTCACCGGTTTCTACATTGAGCCGGTAAGCGCCGTAGCCACGATTACCAAACCAGAGTATGGAGTCACTTTCCTGGAAAGAGGTAAAGAAGTAATTGGATGCCATGCGCCCTTTATCCAGAACAATCCTGGTGGCTGATTTAACGGCTGGCGAGCTTCCGGTATTATTCAGAATTACCTTTACGATACCCTCACCAACGGTAGATACCCATAAAGTAGTATCATTCAGTTCATTGATAGAATGTACGTATTTCACTTTCTTATTGTCGGCAACGACTGGGAACTCTTTTAGTTGTTTGCTTTTGTACGAATAATAATTAATGCCGTTTTCGGTACCTATCCATAGTTTGCCTGTAGTGCTGGGAGCAAAACAATAAACGGCATTATCAGTCAGCGTACTGTTAGCAGCAGAAATACGGTTGAAGGAAGTTAGCGACTTCTTATCAGGAGAATAATTATTGATACGTACTATGCCACCTCCTTTAGTTCCTATCCATAATGTTTGTTCCTCATCACAGTAAAGTGCGCGTATGGGGTTGTTAATCTGATAAGCAGGGGTATCCAGCAGCGTGTTTGTTATGGAAAAAGCATCGTTAAAGTACATATATACGCCTTGACCGTCTGTTCCTATCCATACGATATCCTGAAACTTATCTTTCATCAGGCAGAAGATTCCCGAATGTATTTCGGTAGATTGCATCTGGTACTTCACTTTCTGGTCGGCCATGTATTTTAATAGAATCAGTCCGCTGCTTTTGAAGCCGATGTAATAGTCGTTCTGTTGCTTGATAATAGAAGATACCTCTCCACGTGACTCGATTTCGGTTTTAAGGTCGGCTATATAGTACTCTTGTTGATTGTTGAAATTATATTCGTATAACGAGTAAGTATCGTCAATGAAATAGACTAAGTGATCTTCTGCAAAAGCCCATAGCAGTTTTCCGTCATGCTTGAACAGATTGTTAGGAGTTAGGGTCACTCCCTGATCTGTTTTATGAATCTGGTAGCTACGGGTATCATGATCTGATGTGAAAATCCAGAGAATATTATTTTCATCGATAATCGTGGATAATACATGTTCAAAAGCAACTGGGGGAACCTCCAACTTCCGGAAATCCTGTTTTTCCCGTTGGTAATGATAAAGATATCCGTCATCTTTCACGATGAAGAGTTCGTTATCGTCACTTTTGGTGATGTAGTTATTGTCTTTAAAGTCCGGGAAACTTTGGCAGATTTGATGTTTGGTGTCCAACCTATCCAATCCGTAATTGGTTTGTATCCATAATACGTTCTCTTCGGCTTCCATGATATGGTTGATCAGATTTCCCGAAAGTAATGTTTCTGAAGAATAGACTGGGGTATATACCTGTATGCGGGTGCCATCGAAAACATTCAGACCGTCACATGAACCGATCCAGATGACTCCTTGATGATCTTGGTGAAGAGACAGGATAGCACTATTGGATAGTCCGTTTTTATTGGAGAACTGTCGTAGGCTATATGCATAATTCGCCAAAGGGAAACAACATATAAAGCATGAAAGCAACCATATAAACCGGAATACTTTGTGGATGTTTCTCATATTCATATATTCGTTAGACGTCACAAAGATAAGGAATAATGGCAGGATATTGTCTTATAGTCGGACTTTTATGTCCAAAGTCTGTATATCTTTTCTTATGGAGAACGCTTAATTTTGCATCAGAAAATTAGTACTATAAATTTAGAAAACAGATCGATATGATAAGAGTCTCTTTGGGAGTGGCAATGATTTTATTGCTGACATCGACTGCTATATGCAAGGCAGAGGATTTCAGAAAGAAAACAGATCAGACGTCCGGGTATACTCAGAAAGAAGTCTGGATGGCTTATGACGGATTTAATAAAACCTTTCTGGATTCAAACAAATATATCTATAAAACGGATACCTCCTTCGAACAGGCGGTTGACCGCGGTAATGGTGCCGCAGCTATCTGGTGCCAGCCCATTTATTGGGAAATGGCTATGAATGCATATAAGCTGGCTAAGTCGGAGAAAGATAAAAGGAGAACTAAAGAGATGAGAAAGCTTTGTGAGAAGATTTTTGCTGGAAACAAAGCACATTATGCACATTTTGATTTTGATGATAATAATGAAAACACAGGTTGGTTCATTTATGATGATATAATGTGGTGGACTATTGCTCTGTCGCGTGCCTATGAGCTATTTGGGGAGGAAGAATATCTTCGACTGGCAGAAGCCAGTTTTAAGCGGGTATGGTATGGCTCGGATAAGGTAGGAGACACAGGATCTTATGATGAAGAGGATGGAGGTATGTTCTGGCAATGGCAACCTATACGGAATCCGAATCCCAATAAACCCGGAGATGGAAAGATGGCCTGTATCAATTTTCCCACTGTAGTAGCCGCCCTGACTCTCTATAACAATGTACCGGAAGGAAGACCGGAGCAAACCGGACAAATTCCTGAATGCCAGTCAAAGAGGCAATATCTGGCGAAGGGTAAAGAGGTTTATGAATGGGGAGTTGAGAATCTGTTGGATCAGAAAACGGGTCGCGTTGCCGATAGCCGTCATGGTAAGGGTGCTCCGAATTGGAAAGCACATGTTTATAATCAGGCTACTTTTATCGGAGCCTCCGTTTTATTGTATAAAGCTACAGGTGAAAAACGCTATCTGGATCATGCGCTCCTGGCAGCTGACTATACTTTCAATGAGATGTCTTCTGCGGAACATATACTACCTTTTGAGCATGGAATCGAGCAAGGTATTTATACTGCTATTTTTGCTCAGTACATTGCTATGTTGGTATATGATTGCGGGCAGACTCAATATCTTCCATATCTGCACCGCAATATTTGTTCCGGTTGGTCCAACAGGGATAAAGTACGTGGCATTTGTGGCGGTGAGTATACCCAAGCACTGTCAACCGATGTAGTGGTTGACAGTTATTCCGCTTCGGGCATACCGGCGCTGATGCTTTTGTTCCCTGCTATTCGATAACAGCAGCGAAACCGCCATTCCGTACAAGACGTATGCTGATTTTCTCTCCCTTTTTCAGCGTACGTTCTTTTTTGCGATAATCCATAGCCTGACGGCCGGCATTGATTCCATCTTCAAAAGAAGTCATACGATATGTTTTTCCTTCTTTTAAGAAGCTGAAGTCCAAATCGAAAGTTCTTTCTTTCTGCTGGTTGTTAGTCATGCCACCAATGTACCATTTGTCTCCTTTGCGTTTGGCAACAATGGCGTATTCACCGGCTTTAGCTTCCAGTGCGATGGTTTCGTCCCAAGTCTGTGGAACCTGAGTAATGAACCGGGTACATTCTTCGTTACGGTAATAAAGTGTCGGATTGTCTGCCATCATCTGGAGTCCGCTTTCAAAGATGACGAACAGGGCCATCTGATAAGCGCGTGTACCTATGCTGGCGGAATTAGGACGTTCGCAACGATATACTTCCGGTTGCATGCTGAACATGGCTCCGGGGGTATAATCCATCGGACCCACTGCATTTCTCATGAAAGGCAGGTAAACACTGTTATCCGGTTTACATCCGCCCATTTGTTCCATACCTCTTACGCCTTCATACGACAGTACGTTAGGATACTTATATTCTAACCCGGCCGGTTTGAATGAACCATGGAAATCAACAAATAAATGATGTTTTGCGGCTTCCTTAGCCACTTTTTCATAGTAGTTAACCATCCATTGGTCACTCCGATCCATAAAGTCGATTTTGACGCCTTTTATTCCCCAATTTTCAAAAGTTCCAAAAAGCTCGAAGTTATTCTCTACTGCCAGCCATGTCAGCCAAAGTACAATGCCTACATTTTTCTCTTTGCCATAACGGATAAGTTCATGCAGGTCTACGTCCGGGTTGGGAGTATACGGATCTTTTGTAGATTTTGCCCAGCCTTCGTCCATGATGATATAGGGCACTCCGTAACGGGAGGCAAAGTCGATGAAGTACTTGTAGGTGTTCAGATTACATCCGGCTACAAAGTTTACGTCCGGACCGTAAGGAGTGGCACCATTCCACCATTCCCAACTGGCTAATCCGGGCTTAATCCAGGATGTGTCTTCCAGTAGATTCTTGTCTGCCAGCTTATAGGTCATCGTATTTTCTATCAGTTGCCTGTCATCCTTGCTGATGACGAAGTAACGCCAGGGAAAATCACGTTTTCCATTCGTCTTGGCTATATAATCCGCTTCTTTGAGAATCTTCAGGCTCCGGTCTCCATCTTCTCCGAATTCCACCGGTACCTTCGGAAACACGGAATACATTCCATTGTTATTATTGCTTTTGAGGAATAGGGCAGGATAGTCCGTCAGATTCGATTCACTGATCAGGATCTTATAGCCTTTTTGTGTATCGATCAGGATGGGCAATAAAGCCATCTTGTCGGTTTCTTTCCAATCTTTGCTTTGTATGTGTTGATAGGCTTCTTCATAAGCTGTTTTGAAACTACCCGGTTGTTGGGTATGGAGTAAGTAATTATCCGGGAAATGCACTTGGAATGTCTCATTCTTTACCTCAACAATTCCTTTTTTGTTGGTGATGAAACGATAGGCAAGTCCGTCATTAAAGGCACGGAATTCCACAGAATAATCTCCCTTGAATTTCAATATGAGCTGATTGTAATTATTGGAGACGGTTGAATACTTAAGTGGTACAATAGGGGTTAATTCTTCCTGAATGCTTTTGGAGGTTGCTTTTAGCAGTTTGGGGTTGGCCCCCAATTGCAGGTTACCTATTTCCAATTGCAGGTTGCCTTTTTCCAGTAATGTTTCATTCTGGTAGGTAATGTCGTAGTCGATTTTATCCGAAAGACTGATGGATATACCGATATTCTTATCCGGGGATGACAACTTATATATCTTTTGGCTATGGCCATATAAAGATACACAAAATGCACAAAGTAACAACAGGTGTTTTTTCATGGTAAATAATTGTTTTATGTTTCGGTGTAAAAGTACTGCGTTGTGTAGATTATCCTTTATGTATTCGTGACATTTATGTGTTTTTTTTGCGACATTCGGGCTTTATATACAATAATGTCATATATCCGTATACCGGATGACCTCATGACGCCCTATCTTTACCTCACACTAAAAACATTAAATGCGAATGCTATGAATTTGAAACAATCTCTTATGGTATGTGGTGCTTTTCTGGCACTGACAAACGGAGTCGTTTCAGCCCAGACTACTGCTACGAAAACGGCAAAAGTATATACTGTGGCTGATGCTCATCTGGATACCCAATGGAATTGGGATGTGCAAACCACCATTAAAGAATATGTGTGGAACACATTAAACCAGAACCTGCTTCTACTGAAGCAATATCCCAATTATATTTTTAATTTTGAAGGAGGTGTAAAGTATGCCTGGATGAAGGAATTTTATCCCCGGGAATACGAATTGTTGAAGGAGTACATCAAAGAAGGACGTTGGCACATTTCCGGTAGTAGCTGGGATGCCAATGATGCTTTAGTTCCTTCCACCGAATCCTTCATCCGTAACATTATGCTGGGTCAGGAATACTACCGGAAGGAATTCGGGGTGGAGAGTACCGATATTTTTCTTCCCGACTGTTTCGGTTTCGGCTGGACTTTACCCACTATTGCCGCTCATTGTAGTCTGATAGGTTTCTCCTCTCAAAAGCTGGACTGGCGTGTACATCCTTTCTTTGGAAAGAGTAAACATCCTTTCACCATTGGAGTGTGGAAAGGAATAGATGGTTCTTCTATCATGCTGGCTCATGGTTACGGCTATGGTAAAAGATGGAATGATGTAGATTTATCTGAAAATAAAGAGCTGATGGAATTAGCGGAGACTACCCCTTTGAAAACTGTTTACCGTTATTATGGAACAGGTGACATCGGCGGTTCACCTACTATTGGTTCCGTACGTTCCGTAGAGAAAGGCGTGAAGGGTAATGGTCCATTGCAAATTATAAGTGCTACGAGCGACCAGTTGTTCAAGGATTATCAGCCTTACAAAGAACATCCTGAACTTCCTATGTACGATGGTGAACTATTGATGGACGTACATGGTACCGGATGTTATACTTCGCAAGCGGCTATGAAACTCTATAACCGCCAGAACGAACTTCTGGGTGATGCAGCCGAACGTGCGGCAGTAGGTGCCGAGTGGCTGAATCTTGCAGATTATCCCGGTACTTTCCTGACTGATGCGTGGAAACGCTTTATATATCATCAGTTCCATGACGACCTGACGGGAACCAGTATTCCCCGTGCCTATGAATTCTCATGGAATGATGAATTAATTTCTCTTTCTCAATTCTCAGATGTGCTGACATCCTCGGTACGTGGCGTTGCCAGCCAACTGGATACCCGCGTAAAAGGTATTCCTGTAGTACTTTATAATCCGTTGGGCTTCTCTGCAAAGAGTGTGGTGGAAGTGGAAGTCAGTATGCCGCGCGCTCCCAAAGGCGTATCTGTTTTTGATGAGGCGGGAAAGAAAGTGGCTTCTCAATTGCTTTCTTATCAAAACGGGAAAGCAAATCTGCTGATTGATGCTGTGGTACCTCCGGTAGGTTATGCTGTATATGATGTCCGTACTTCCGGTGAAAAGGCTACAGAGCTCTCTGCACCGGTCCGTGAAGGCGAAAACTACCGGGTAGAAAACTCCGTATACAGTATGAAGCTGGATGCTAACGGAGATATCATTTCTTTGCTGGACAAGAAAAACGATAAAGAAATTGTGAAGCCCGGAAAGGCTATCCGTCTGGCTCTCTTTACGGAGAACAAATCTTATAGCTGGCCGGCTTGGGAGATTCTGAAAGAAACCATAGATAAAGAACCTATTTCCATTACGGATAAGAATGCTGAGGTTACACTGGTGGAAAACGGTCCGCTACGTAAAACAATCCGTATCAAGAAGCAGCATGATGAATCAGTTTTCTGCCAATACATCCGGCTTTATGAAGGAAGTCAGGCACCTCGTATCGATTTCTATAACGAAATAGAATGGCAGAGTACCAACGCCCTGCTGAAAGCAGAGTTTCCTCTGAACGTTTCTAATGAGAAGGCGACCTATGATTTGGGTATCGGCAGCATACAGAGAGGCAATAATGTCCCTACAGCCTATGAAGTATATGCACATTATTGGGCCGATCTGACCGACAAGAATGAAAGTTATGGAGTTTCTATATTGAATGACAGCAAATACGGATGGGATAAGCCCAATGACAATACGATTCGTCTCACGCTATTGCACACACCGGAAACAAAGCGAAACTATGCTTATCAGAATCGTCAGGATTTTGGTTTCCATAGCTTTACTTATAGCTTGATAGGTCATGACGGTAAGCTGGATAAAGCGGACACCGTTCAGCAAGGAGAATTGTTGAATCAGCGTCTGAAGGCTTTCCAGACTGATAGTCATAAAGGTACATTAGGCAAAACTTTCTCTTTCGCTTCATCTGATAATCGGAATGTACTGCTTAAAGCATTGAAGAAAGCTGAAAGTTCTGATGAATATGTGGTACGTGTGTACGAAACTGAGGGTAAGCAGGAACAGAAAGCTACTCTGACTTTTGCCGGAGAGATAACCGCTGCTTGTGAAGCAGACGGAACGGAGAAGAAGATCGGTAATGCTTCATTCGCAGGAAACACCTTGCAGGTTTCTTTAAAACCCTATTCTGTCAAGACATTCAAGATCAAGTTGAAACCTTCCGGGTCAGTGGCTGCCACATTGGATTCAGAATATCTCGCGTTGAATTATAACCGTAAATGTGCTTCATGGAACGAATTCCGTAATGAAGGAAATTTTGAATCCGGCTATTCCTATGCAGCGGAACTGCTTCCTGAATCATTGACTGTGAATCAGATTCCTTTCAAGCTGGGTGAGAAAGATGCTGCCAACGGTATGACTTGTAACGGAGATACCCTGCAAATTCCTGTAGGCAAAGGATATAACCGTATTTATTTCCTTGCAGCTGCCACCGATGCGGATTATGAAGCTACCTTTACCACCGGTAAAACACAGCAGAAAGCCTTTGTCCCTTGTTATACCGGATTTATCGGTCAATGGGGACATACGAATCATACAGAAGGGTATTTGAAAGAAGCTGAAATAGCCTATGTAGGTACTCACCGCCATGGAGCTACCGAAGATCTTCCTTATGAATTTACCTATATGTTTAAGATAGGGGTAGATATTCCTAAGGGTGCCACTACAGTTATATTGCCTGCAAACGAAAAGATCGTTCTTTTTGCCGCTACTGCTGTAAAAGAAACAATGGAACCAGTGGAAGTAGCTACCCAATTATTCAGGACTGCCGTGAAAGGTTCAGTTACCATCAAGGAAGCTACCGTTCCCAAGGAGAACATCTTGAAAGAAGCCCATGTGATGGGTTGGTCAGGATATACGCGTGAAGGTGAACACCCCCGTCTGATGGTGGATGGAAATAGCGAAACAAAGTGGTGTGATACCAGTATATTACCCAACTACGTGGATTTCGACCTGGGTGAAAACAAGACTATCAGCGGCTGGAAATTACTCAATGCCGGACAAGAAAGCCAATCCTGGATTACAAGTGACTGCTTCCTACAGGTGAAAAATGCTGTTAACGAAGAATGGAAGACGGTAGACGGAATATTTGGTAACTCAGGTAACGAAGTATCCAGAAATCTTTCGCAGCCGATAGAAGCGCGTTATGTTCGTCTCTTGGTAACTAGACCGACACAAAGCAAAAATGGGAATGCAGTGCGTATCTATGAATTTAATGTGTATTAAATAAAGGCGTTTGAATTAAAATCCCCGGTATCCTTCTTCATGACGGGATATCGGGGATTTTCTATTTGAACCCTATCTGAAACATACTTGCTTCGTACCATTGCCGTACTTTCTCCACTCAGAGGTACCTCTGGATGGAGAAGGTACGGAGCAAGTGTGCTTCAGATAGGGCTCAGGTATGGTGCAGGAGATACTTATTTCTCCTGCATTTTGTCCATCAGTACTTTTATCCAGTAACCTCCGATTACAGAACGAGCCTTAAAACCAACCCAGGTACCTGTATCGGTATAGTGCCAGTCGTTCATTGGTACACGGGAGATTGTTTCATTGGCATATTTGTAAATGGGATCAATGAACTTTTCAAATGTAGCCTGGTCGGAAGCCATGGCGGCTGTCCACATAATCCAATCGGACTTGCTGTAAGTCTTGCGGTTATCCAGCGGCAGACCGTAAGCATTCTGTTTGGTCAGGTAATATTTGATTTCCTTTTCAGCAACACCGGGGAATAGGTTCAAATTCCACATTTTGTCCCATATCATATTATACTTCTGGCTCCAGGTGTTTTCACGGTCGAAAGCCAGACGGTAGTGGTCACCTTCACGTGCCATTTCTTCCCATTTTACGGCCATCTTCTTTGCAGTTGTTGTGTATCGGTCGGCAATATCATTCATGCCAAGCATACGTGCCATTTCGCTATAAGCGGCAACGCCCATGATTGCTTTTACGGACAGGTTGGTATTGTGTGCCCAGTGTCCGGCAAAGTCATCCGTACATAATTGGTTTTCAGGATTCTGCCCGTATTCTGCGAGATAGTCGGTCCAGATAGTCAATAGATCCCAGTACCGTTTGGCATAATTGGCATTGCCTTCTGCTTTGGCAATGGCTGCTGTCAGAATTACCATATTACCCCCTTCCTCAAGTGGCATATCACCGCCGTACACCTGACCGTTGGCTATGGGATAGGTGCCCAGGTCGTGAGCAGGGAACGGCTTATTCCAGCGTCCGCTTGCACTGTATTCGAAGATACTGGTCATCATTGCTTTTTGGAGGTCGGGATTATATATCAGGAACAAGGGGGCGGAAGGATAAGTCAGGTCAACCGTATTGACACATCCGTTGCTATTGTTTTCTTTAGAGAAGAACAGCAAATTGCCTTTTTCATCTTTAAACAGCTTATGGGCGGCAATCACCTGACGGTAAGCTAATGCGCAGAGTTCGGCATATTTGCGACCGCCAGCCTGTTCGGCATCATTCAGAATCATGGCATCGTAGGCACGGCAACGTTGCATGATGCTTTCATAATTTTCTTTGGCACGTTCGAATGCATCGAAGATACTTACTTTACCATCGTGTTTCCAGTAAGCCATACGACGCTGGTACATGTATTCGATGGAATAAATGTCGTCGTAACCTACCATCATGAATCCGGACTTTCCGGTTGCAGATACCATTCCCAAGTTGTCGGTGTATGCCATGGCAGGCATCAGTTTTGCCTGACGTGTGACGATCTCCCCTTTGCTGGGAAGTAACTTTCCGCTTGAGGCAAATGTCGATTTCATTTCATTGTAATCGCCCAAGCTGGCTGCTGTGGTTGCATTCATATTGCCTGCAATATAAGCATACCCCCAGTCTATACAAATCAGGTCGCCTTTGTGGGCTGTGACAGGTTGGTCGATTGTTCCGGCCTGTATATAACTCAAACCATTGCGGCGGATCACTTTAGCAATTGTAGGTTGTATGGGTTTGTTTACTGCCAGTTGTGGAGTGGTTTCTATATATACCTGTACATCATGCTGTTTTTTGTCGATGGAGCGCACCTGATAAGAGATGTAGTTGACCGGAGTAGAGATGAGATCCAGATCGTCCAGCATCAAGGGGGCTGTAAACACGACATTCAGTTCTACCGGTCCGCAAGCGAATGTATAATAAGTCTGCGTGGGCAACACGGAAACAGATTTCTGTATGGCAAGATTTTCAAAGGCAGTCGTTTGGTTGTTAGGCACGAATAACCCGAAATCTACATAGGCGCCTCCGGTTGTATTGTGACAGTGGGCGGCAATTACATTTTTGCCTTTGCGAAGCTTCTTTTTGGTTTCAGCAGTCAATTCCAAGAGTACGTTATCTCTCCAGCAATAATCTGTTGCTACCAAGCGTTCGCCATTCAGATAGAGTTCAAAGACATCATCATGCGAGTATTTCAGGTAGACCGGACGGTTGCTCAGATCTTCGTTCAGATTGAATTCACGGCGTACCCAAATGTCCGGTTCACTTTTCCAAGGGGTTCCGATCATAGATCTGTCTGAACTTCCGAAAGCAGCTTTTCCGGCTTTCCAACCATTGGCATTGTATTCGATGTCTGTCCAGCTTCCGGCGGGTTGTTGGAAGGTGTAGTTACCTTCCCATATTTCATCTTCAACCATTGGGAGTATAGCCTCCAACGTTTGTTTTCCCATGAAACGATATACTTTTCCGTCTACACGGACAGCTCCGATAAGCGGATGCTCGGTTCCAGTCCAGTGTTCGGTACTTCCTTCATTCAGTTTGTCGTAGGGTGACCAGATGGAAAGGTATGGATCGGAAGTAATCAGTGTTACAGATGGTGCACGAAGTTCCGTTTTCTGTACAGGTGTGAACAAGTCGGCTGCTTGTGATTGGCAGAACAGTCCGATTGCCAACATCGTTGTAAATAGACTTTTCATTTGTTTTTGCATCTTGTTTTTTAAATACTATTCAGTAAATCCAGTTTTCCTTCGTTTACCAGTTTCAGAATCAATTCTCCGAAAAGTGTGTTTTGCCAGGCGAACCAAGCGCGGGTGAAGTTTGCCGGATCATCTTTATGGAAGGATTCGTGCATGAAACCTGTACCTGCATCTGTGTTTATCAGCATCCGGATACATTCTTTGATTTCCTGATCGTCTTGGCTGGTGAATGCCTTCATCATGATACTCATAGGCCATACCATATTGTAGCCGATGTGCGGGCCACCGATTCCTTCGCCAGCTTTTCCTTTGAAGAAATACGGATTGCTTTCACTCCATACGAAACGGCGGGTGTTCTGATAGATGGGATCGTTTACATCTACATCACCCAGATAAGGCATAGCGAGCAGGCTCGGTACATTGGCATCGTCCATTAGCATGTGATTGCCGAAGCCATCCACTTCGAAAGCATAAATAGTACCGAATTCCGGGTGGTTGTAAGTAGCATATTTCTTCAGTGCGGTTTCCACTTCATCGGCAAGTGCTGTACATTCTTGCGATAAGCTGTTGTTCTTGTTTACCGTTGAAAGAATTTCGGCCGCTTTTCTTAGAGAAGATACGGCAAAGAAATTAGATGGAACCAGATATTGGAAAGTGGTTGCATCATCGGATGGACGGAAGCAGGACACAATTAGTCCGACAGGATTGACAGGAGCACCCAGACCATCGTTGTTCAGGGTATCGAGAGCACGTTCCGTCTTGCGTTGGAACTTATAAGGACCTACACCATCCTTGCGTTGCTGTTCCTTGAACGTTTTCAGGATATTGGTAATCGCTTCAATCCAGGCTTGATCGAAGACACTGGCATCACCGGTTTCTTTCCAATACTGATAGGCCAGACGAAGCGGGTAGCAGAGTGAATCGATCTCCCACTTGCGTTCATGGAGTTCGGGCTTCATGTCTGTCAGGTCCGACATCCAGCTGCCGCCTACCGGACCATCATTATAAGCATTGGCATAAGGATCGATGTTGATGCACATAAACTGACGGCGGATTACACCTTCCAGCATCTTCTTCAGTTCCGGATCCTGGTTGGCAAGTTGTACGTAAGGCCACACTTGTGCACCGGAATCACGTAACCACATGGCATGGATGTCACCGGTGTAGACAAAAGTATCCGGTTTGCCATTCAAGAGACGATAGTGTACGGTGGTATCCAATGTGTTGGGGAAACAGTTTTCGAACATCCATGCCAGTTTGGCATTGGTCAGTAACTTCTTTACCCGCAGGATTTCCGCTTCTACTGCTTGTGATGTGTAGAGGCGGTTCTTTACTGCCGGACGATTTGTTTTGTAAGCAGCGGTTATTTGAGCATGATTTACTACTTTCGTGTTATCTTGCTTCAGAGCAGGCAGTGCTGCTTTGGCAGTGCCACTCATACATAATAGTGCCACTGCGCATAGGCCGATCTTCTTCTTTTTCATATTCTTGAAGTATTGATATTTTATTAGTATGATTATTATTGGATAGCTGCAAGGCGGGCATACATTTCTACCATGGCAGCTTGTGTGAGAAGCCATTTCCGTTCATTCCGGTTATTGCCGGTGAAGTCGGTGTTGAAAAGACCTTTCTCATCGCGGGCATGTTCCCAGGCGTGGTCCAGACTCTTATTGAAAGAATCCAGATAGGTTTTATTGTGGTCTATATGATAAAGCTCGATGAACCCCCTCAGCATGACGGCGGTAAACCATACATCTCCCTGTTTGATCATTCTGAATGCTTCGCCATGTTCCGGGGTATAGTCCGTAAAGAAGTAGTTATGGCATGCCTGAGCTATATTTTGTGCATCGGTCAGATACTCCTCTTTTCCGGTGAGTTGATATAGTAAAGAGGCGGATTGCATCATTTGTCCGCTGTTGTAGGCAAACTTGGCTTTACCTATTTTCCCATTCAGGGATATATTGTCAAAGTACAGGTAGTCTGTTGAGTCTTGTAATTGGGCTTGGGTCCATTTGTACAGTTGTTCCCCTTGCTTCAGGTAAGCACTATCCTGGGTAGCCTTAAAGAGTTTCAATGCGAGGACTGAGCCGGGAGCATTGGAACAGGTATTCTTGGAGCCCTTCTTTTGTTCGCACCAGTAGATGCCACCACCTAAGTTATCATCCATGCCGCTTTCTATAAACTTCCAGATGAGTTTTGCTTTCTGAAGGTATTTATCTTCTTTAGTTGCTAAATAGGTGTCGGTGAAGTCAATGCCCAGCCAGACATTATCATCGTAGAAACGGTCGGATTGGGGAGCTGTGCGGATATAGGAAGCGTAAGCTTCGGGTGTTCTCTGGGTATCGAAATACTCTTCCAAGCCTATTAATACCTTCTTGTCGAGCAGTGATTTGTAGAGGGTATCTTGTGTAACCTCATATAAGGCACTTACTGCGGAGAAGGTGCCGGAATAAGGCCATAAGTAGGAATATTGGTTGGGTATATTCTTTTGTTCTTCGGATGCCAGATAGGTTGCGGTGTAGTCGCCAACATTCGAAGGATAATTTTCGCGAAGCAGGCATGTGCCGGGAGCAGAGTAGTTCTGGTATAGGGAATCCAATGTTTGCTTGGCCCGTGTCAGGGAGAGTTCATTGCCTACGACTACCTGTTTCTGGGTGTCGCAACCGGTCAGTGCGGCTATGCATACCAATAGCCCGAAGAATACTTGTTTTGAGTTCATCATTCTTAATTTAGATTGTTATTGGGTTAATATTTTGTTTCAGTCGGCAAAACTTTTTCTTAATATGCAAAGTTACTCGCCGACCTGTAAAACGATATACGATTTCGCGACATTAATGTACTACAGAAAGGGAATGACACAAAAGGAGATAGATGTGTCATAAAAGCGTAAAGGAGAAAGGATAGGGGAAATCATGCGAAATGGAATCCCTGCGATTTTTTCTTTTTCTTCTACTTAGGGTGGAAAGGGAAGCTTCTCGTGCGAATAGGATTATCAAATTGACAGATTGGCAAAATGGTTGTATGGTTAAAGTTTAATGATGAAGTTTGAAAGAAAAGAATCTAATGAGTTTATCTATCAATTCAAATAAATACTCTATTTTTGTTGTGTTCAATGATTTGATGAAGACTTATGAGTAATTACAGATATACATTATCCGATTATAATGCGATTAAAGAAGCAGATATTGCTATTAATGGCATAACTGTGCTTGCCGGAGAAAATGGATGTGGAAAAAGTACATTGTCCCGTTGGCTTTATTATCTGATTAATGGTTTTAACAGGTTTGATGAGTTTGCTTATAACGACTTGTTGAAGCAGATACAAGATTGCTTGCGTAAACCGGATCGAGTGCGTAGGGATATAGTGAATCGAGGAGATGAGAATATCAATGTTACCTATAGCCGCTTGCTGGAGACCAGAGTTGTATATGGGGATATTGAAAGTCTTTTTCATGCGAGTTTGGATGTGTTAGCCTCTTTCCGGAAAGAGTTAGTAAGTTATATGAATAGTGGTGACGAGGGGAATAAAAATCGAATTCTGACATATCTTGCTATATCATTGGATGGAGGTATTACTTTGGATGATTACTGTGATGATTTAGAGAATATTGTTGCGGCTGCATACATCAATCTTTTAGATGACTTAAGGATGCATCCGGTTGGGAGATTACAAGGGTATATCTATGAATATCTGATTGAAGAAGGAATCTTTGATCCTCCTGCTTCTATTCAGTTATATGAAGACCAGATTCCTCTTTTGGCAGAACGGTGTTTCAGTATGCCTTATATGTTGCATAGAGCAATATATATTGATACCCCTATGGCATTAGCAGTAGAAGGATCAGAGTTAAATCATTGGAAAGAGTTGGCGAATATGATGCTTAGCTCCACGGGAACTAATATACCGGAGCGGAATAGACTTCTTTTAGCCCGGATAATGCGTTCCATTAATGGTAAGATTTCAGTGGATAAGGGATGGTTTAAGAATGACGAATTACATTATCATCGTACTGATGGATTGGATATCACGCTTGCGTCTACAGCCACCGGAATCAAGTCATTCGCTTACTTGCAACGTTTGCTTGAAAATGGATACTTGAATGAAGAGTCTCTTTTGCTTATTGATGAACCTGAGGCGCATCTTCATCCTCAATGGATTGTAGAATTTGCTCGTTTACTGGTGTTGCTTCATAAACAAGTAGGGCTCAAAATAATAGTTGCAAGCCATAATCCTGATATGGTATCTGCTATTCAGTCAATAGCCCGTAAAGAGGGCGTATTACAGAATACCTGTTTCTATCAGGCAGAGAGAGCTTCAGAAGATTCCATGCAGTATGTCTATAAGAACTTAGGCAGCGATATAAGTGAAATCTTTAAGTCATTCAATATTGCTATTTCACGTATACAGGATTATGGTTCAACTGGTCTGTCAGAATGATATTATAGTCAGCCACCCTTTTGCTTGTCATTGTCAGGCTACTTTGAATGATGTTGCTGCAAAAGATTATCAGAGAACGGGATGGTTCGATCCACGTATCACTTGTCTTTCATTGGATGACTATGAGGCTAAAGTACTTAAAGGGAGTAATGACTGTACAATGGATGCTGCCATTGGAATAGGTAATTATGCGAATAATCGTGTTACTACTTCCCGGTTGATGCTGGTAGAGTTGAGAATGGGGTATGATAATGTAGATAATTTAAGTGCATCTTCATTGGAAAATAAGATAAGCCATTCCGAAAATCTATTGTCGGGTCATCGTATAGACAAGAATAACTACTTTATCTTTAGAGACGGAGTGGCGGCTCAGGCTAAAAGCTGGGCGGAGCGAAAAAAGAAAGAAGGAGGAGTATGTCATGTATGGGTAGTCTTGTCTGTAGATGAGTTTAATCATCTGATTCAGTTTGTAGAAGATATGCCTTATGTACCAAATAATGATTTGGCACAGATAAGCAAAAGACTGACAGATTGTGTGACTGATAGAAATTGGAGAGGTTTATGTGAAGAAACGGATTACTGGCGGGAAAAGGCACTTTACTATAAACATAGATATGAATTGGCTGAGTTTGAAGCTATTCGTACTTTGTTGTTAGATACATGGTGTGCTATTGAACCTGATCAACTGGGTTTAAATATACTGTCGGATGATTACTGTTTTTTATGTATAGTCAAGGAAGATCTTTCTTGTTTGAATGTTTAGCAATGATAATAAGCTTATTTTTCCGGTAATCAACTGAAACTACTAAATTCGGTTGATTACCGGAATTACTTTTTATTTACTCTTTACTACCTTACTTTTCCAGATATGGTACGTCCACTCCGCAATGCTACTGCCCGAAGGTTGTACATCAGGGGCTGCCTTGCTGACTGTAAAGTAGAATTCCGGTTCTTCCCAGTCTTGCAAGTGGCCGAAATTATCCCTCAACAGAGTGGCATTGTGGTTTCTCGGATAGCCGGTATCATCCGGGGTGATCCGGTAAATCGGTGTCCAGTTACCTCTTTGATTGGTGAAGTCAGAAAGGTTCATGTAGTCTATTTCCAATGAAGAATTTAAATAATTGGGATAATCATTGGGCATAGGCTGTACCGGACGTATCATGACGATTTTATCCGCATCCTTGTCAATTGCAAATTCCGAGTTACAAGTATAATCCCTTGACTGGTTGTCAATGGCCTTTAAACCTGTCTGTACAATTGTTTGCGGGGTACTGATGGAATATGTATCCATATTACTGAAATCCGCTTCGGTCCAGACGATGCGCGTACCCCCGATATCACCTACGGTATAAGTCAGCAGTAGCTTACCTTTTCCATCCAGAGATACGACAGAAGGCTGGCCTACTCCCCATGACTTACCGCCGCCTCCTATTTCCTGGTCACCTTCGCTCGACCATGTTTTCTTTACAATCTGCTGCGGATACTTCACCCAGCTATCTGCATCAAGGTCGTTGCTGAACGCGACACCGATTTCATTGTAATATACTCCGTACATATTACTCAGGAAGAACATGGCATACTTGTAGGTAGTATTTTTCCAAGTGAAGTTACCTTCGATAACAGAAGGGTCACAGGTATGGTGATCGTCCCATGAACCTGGTACACCAGGCTGCAATACACTTTTGGCAGCAGTCTGTGTACCATCCGGGTTGATCTTGATATGGAAGATATTATCGACCATGATCAGGTTTTCCGGATTGCCGCAGAAGTATAGATGAACTGTCCCATCAGCTTGTTTCAAGGCACTTGGGCAGTAAGAATACTTGCTCTGGCCTTGGAAGCCGAATACAAATTCCGGTTTTGTGATGGTTACGGTAGGTGTAGGTGTTGGCGGGTCTATCGGAGGGGTTTCTCCGGAGTCGGTGTCCGAACAGGAACACATGAGCCATAAACCTATGAGACCCAATAGATATTTAGTCATAATGCTTATTATTTATTGAAGTGAGCCGGTTGCTTGATCAGTAACTGGACGAAATGTTGTTTGATATTCTCAGCCTGAATGGAATCTACTGTCAGGTAGTAACGGTTTCCTGCGGCATCGGGAGTAAATTCAGTAGCACCTTGGTCTGTTACGTTTATTTTACCTGCCGGAGAAACGTTGAAATAGGATGGACCTTCAACAGAATATAGTACGGAAGTCAAGTCCCATGTAGGACGGTCGTAGGGCATCTGCTGGTAGCTTTTATATGCTTCTACCACTGGGTGCATAGGAGCCCATCCGAAATCGTTTTCAATGCTGCTGCCGGGATAGTTGATGGCGATACCTACTTCGAAAGGAGAGGTCACCAGTGTGGTAGGCCATTCGGAGAATATCTTCTTTGCCGCCGGAATGTCTTTCACTACGTTATATTCGAACAGGTTGGGATTGTTGAAGCAGCCTGCCATGGTACACAGCAGTTTTACTTTTTGGGCAACAAGCTCTTTTCCGGTCAACGGAGATACATTGTCAGCCGGAGTATCCAACAGGCGTGCAAGGTTTGTGGAGAAACCTACGGAGATGATGGTAACAGAACTGTCCGGTTGCTGTGCCAATAGCTTACGATAGAGGGCAGGCGCTTCCGGCAGTTGGTTATAGTCACCTTTCAGTGAGCGCTTGAAAGCCAGTTCACCGTTATCCTTCTGGATGAGGCATACGGCTTTGGCATAGTTTGTAGCATCGTTCTCACAGTCGGCTCCGTTGTGTATGATTCCGATAGGGATTTGAGGATAGCCGTACCAGGTATTCATGATGTCGGTGTATTCGGCCGGATAAGTTCCTTCTTTGTTGATGGTGATGCCTAATAAGTCGATATCTCCTGCGTCCAGATACTTGTAAAGCATATCCAGTGCCAGTGCATCGTCCACGTCGTTACCTATATCCGTTTCCAGAATAATTTTGGGTACACTCGGGGTGATTTCCGCAGTTTGTTGTTTCTTGGAAGTGCAGCTTGATAGAGCCAATACTAACAAGCCAATCAAATAAAGTTTGCTCTTTCTCATGACGGTATATTTAAAAAATTAGTGACTGGGTGAAATGGATATATAGAGTTCGGGAATCACCTGTTGGAGTGCTTTCTCGTTCTCGTCAAGGTCTGGACGATAGTAAATCTCTTTATCGGAGGATTTATCGGTGTATGAAAACTGGAATCGTCCGTCGTCTCTTATCTCATCAAGGTTACAGCGGCGTAGTTCGTTTGCTACAATGCGGTCGCCTTTGTTGCTTTTCCCTTCTTTGACGAGGCGGTATTCTCCGGTGGGAGTACAAATGATCTCCCTTTGTGTTGCTTTCAGCCAGATGGCACTTTCCCATACGTGGAATGGACGGGGGTAACGGTTGAGGTCTATATCAACCGGATAGTCGGCATTCATGGCACGGAGGAAGTCATATTGCAGTTTCTGGGTGAAAGCAAAATCAAGATACCGTTGCAATTGGGGATTCATCTTTCGGATAAAATCCATATCGGGTAATTTCCAGTAGGTATTGTTACAGTCTTTTACGAAGCCTCCGTCTTTGCCTGCACATGGATAGATGGCTACGGGTAAATCTGATTTTAATATTCTGTTGAAAGCGAACACGTCCAGTGCTACATTCCACTCACCGCCCGGAATAGCATTTGCTCCGGCATCGCTTCCCAATTCATGGTTCTTGCTTGCTGTCCCGGCACTCAGATGAATTTTGTGTATCTTCTGTTTCATCAGCTTGGGGGCACGGTTGTAGGCAACCGCCAGTATCCTTGCCGAACCGAATGACAATATCTCTACGGGTTCTTTACTCTTTTTCAGAACTTCCAGCAGTATATCGATTGCTTCCTGCTCATAGCCTGGCAGATACTCCATCCGGTCTTCTTCCGATTTCATCATGGATAACGGACCAATGCCATAAGGTACCCTTTTGTTGAAGATATAACTTAATTGTTCCACAGGGATAATTCCGGCTTCTCTCGGTCCACGCGGGTCTTTCCACAGGGTGGGATGGTCGGCAGTATCTTTCCTGAATGCGTCTGTGATGTCCAATAAGACGGCTTTCAGGTCTACATCGGGCAGTCCGAAGCCCATAATGAGGTCCATGTTATCTCCCGGGTCCTGATACGGATGATACAAGTCGGTAATTACCACTACGGGAATCTTTTTGTATTGCCCTGATGCCTTCCCACAGGGGAAGGCAAGAATAAGAGCAATGCATACTATTTGCAGGATTGTTTTATTCATTTGAAATAGTTTTTGAGATTAAACGTAGCCGAATACAGGTCGTATGACCATAGCCAGTTTTCGCCTGTCATGGCAGGAGTGAAGTACATCACCAGTTCATCGTCATTAAGCATGTAACCTTTCGTATCCGTCAGGATACCCGGATTGTGATTTCTTGGGAATCCTGTTTCTTCCGGTCCTGCATGACCGATTTCAATCCATCCGTCTTCTTCGGTAAAGAGACTTTCTGTTCTTGGTTTGTATGCCAGCCGGCAGACATCTCCTACCCAAGTCGGTATCTCTTTGATGGGGGATACACGGGTTTCCGAAACCATATATATATTCTTGTCGGACATGGCAGGATAGCTGTTGGCGCTCAGGAAAGGAATTGCTTTCTCTTCGCCCAATATGATATTATCCAGATCATTCAATTTTATTTCGCGCATACAGAAAGGTCCGTTCTCCGTAGTCGAATGATAGAATAATTGTATGGTCGTAGAGTCTTTGACGATTGTTGTACTTTGCCCCACCCCCCATTTAGTAGTATCTTCGTAAGCTACCAGCGGATTCTGGTCGAACTTGATATACGGGCCTTCGATGTTCTTGGAAATGGCCAGTCCTATCTGGTTGTGGTTACAGTCCCAGCGGTCTACGCCCAGATAGGTCATAATCCAGTTGTAAGTTTCTCCTTTATAAGTCGTTTTAAACTCACGTACGTCCGGGTCGCAGATGTGGCAGTTATCCCAGCCTGTCTCGGAAGGTTCGATGATCTGTGTGCCGGGTTGCCATACATGGCCTTTCTCCGTGGGGATTCCTTTGTATAGATAAACATAGTCCACAATCTTGAACGGATCACGATTCTCACATACAAAGCCGTACCGGATGCCGTACTGGTCTTCTATGATGCTCGGAGCATAGTTATAATGGCCGGCACCGCCGCTGAATTCATACCGGATTTGCGGTGTGAGTTTCTGCGGTTCATTGCCGTCATTGCCCTTGCAACTCAAAAGTGTGAGCAAGGTAAGGTATATGTAGGTCTTATAGTTGTTCATCTCTTTAAATTTAGTTCGTTAATAATTGAGTTGTCGGGTATATAGATGCCATAAATCAATCCTCGACTTGTATGTTCTTGACAGGTCGGATCATGGCTGCACGTGCTTTCTGTCCGTCACCCCAACCCCATGTGTCGCGGTAGCCGCCGGAGTCTCCCAGTGACATGCCACCGTGGGTAGGACTTAATGAATTTCCGCTGCGAACGGCACAGAGCCAGGTGCGATCCATCATTCCGGTTTCATTTCTCCAACCGCTTTGAGGCAGGAAGAGGCAACCGAGTTGTTTCAGATTATCTTTTGTAGCACGTTTGGCAGTAACCTCGTCAACGCCAATAATGATGCCATCGGTTTTGAATCCGGTCTGGGCTGCTGTAACCCATGTTGCTCCTTTTTCCCAAAGAGCTACCATTTCTTCCGTGGTAGGCACACGCCAGCCCTCGGGAGAAGGGTCGTTTTCGGTAGTCCAGTTGGTACCGTCGTTGGTATAGCTTGAAGGCCAGTTAGCCGGTGCCGGATCGTCCTGCGGGCCAGCTGGATAACCTACTTTGCGGTTGAACTGATAGAGTTGCCCTATATCATCGGGAGAGGCCGCGAAAGTTCCCGGAGTGCCTACATTCTTGGTAGACCATATAAGGCCGTTTATCAGCACTTCGTCTTCACCCAGTACCATTGTCTCTTGCAACACCTTTGACTTTAATATCCGGGTACCGGAGCTTACTTCAACGATGACCGAACGGTTCTTTACGAAAGAGGTGGTCGGCTTTACAGTAACGGTGATTACTTTTCTGCCGCTTCCTGACGTTTCACTCAGTGTGCACCAGCCCTGGGCTGAGCTATTGGAATTTGTCAGTTCGGCTGTCCACGATTCATTGCCGTTGACTGTCAGTTCATAAGTTCCGCCATCAGCGCTTACAGGTATGGCTACCGGAAATATGGCGAACTCATTGGGATTGCTTTCGATGACGTAATCGGAATCATTTCCGCATCCCCATAACGTCAGCAGTACAATGACTGCTCCTATTAAATATTTTGTATTGATCATAGCTCAAATGTCTTCAATTAGTACTGGTCATTTTGGTTCAAATTCGGATTGTTGTCCACTTCGCTTTGCGGGATTGGCATACGGATGGATTTACCGATTATAAAGTTATTGAAGTCGCTGTCGCGTGCTTTCAGTTCGTTCAATGTGGTCTGGTCGTTGATACCCCAACGTTTCAAGTCGACCCAACGCACACACTCCATGGCAAGCTCCAGGGCGCGTTCTATCTTCAGGTGTTCGCGGAAAGCATCTTTGTTGGTGCTGATCTGGGAGCCGTTGTAGTATTTGCTATCCTCTATGTTGGGTAGATTGACGCGGTTGCGTACGCGGTTGAGGCATTCAATGGCTTTTGAAGGCGGTGTGGTATTCAGTTCGTTGAGTGTCTCGGCATACAATAACAGCATATCGGCATAACGCAGGGAACGGAAGTTATTATCATTCCAGTAATACAGTGGGGAGGCATCTGTACTATACTTCTTGATGAAGACGCGGTTGCCCCAGTCGCTGTTCCATGAAGAGCCGTATATCAACTGGTTGGGATATTCGGGGAAGTCGGAGGCTGCACCGTCATACCACAGAGTGTAGAACAAGCGGGAATCGTTCTTTCCATCCGTTGTTTGTTCGCGCTTGTAGTAGTCCACCAGCCAGCGTCTTGCTTCGATGTTGTTCCAGCCGATTCCGGTAGGAGCCTGGTTCATTTCAATCTGTGTACCCAGTTGCGCATTCGGGTCCAGGTAGTTGTCTGTCTGGTCGAAGCCCACCTTGTTGGTCAGAGAGAAGTGAATCTCATACAGTGACTCTTTGTTATCTTCCGTATAGTTGCTGAAATTATCAGCCCAGTTGGGTACCAGTGTGTAGTAGTTCTTCCCTTCGCCATCAACGAGCCATTCGAGACATCTTTTGGCATCTTCCCATTTGTGATGCTGTGCATAAGCTTTGGCCAGTAATCCGTAGGCGGCGCCTTTTGTTGGGCGGCCGTAGTTATTGGCGTCGCGTGTGGAAGGGAGTTTGGTGATGGCATCTTCCAGGTCTTCTTCTATTTGTATCAAGACTTCGTCAGCGCTAGCCTGCATGGGCTTATCGGCTGCTGAAGAGGTATTTAGCACGAGAGGTACATTATCCCACAAGGCAGTAAGGTAGAAGTAATAGAAAGCACGCAGGAACTTAGTTTGCCCAATGAGGTCATCCTTGTGCGTTTCATTACTGAACGGTACGTTACCTATATGGTCCAATACTTGATTAGCACGGAAAATGGCAGTATAGTGTTCTCGCCATATCTTGGTATTGACTTCTGAGAAGTTATAATCGGTAAAGATGAACTTGGTGTACTCGTTCAATTCGGTCCATCCGGCATAACTTACGCCTTCGTCCGCCATACCTATCATCTGTGTATAGATATTACGTGTCCAGGTTCCCTGACGGTAGAACATTCCGTATACGGCTACTACACCGGCTTCGATGTCAGATTCTGTCTTCCAGTATACGCCTGTACTCAGGGTGTTTTCATTTTGCAGATCGAGTAAAGAAGGGTCGCACGACGTAAATAATGCCGTGACACCGCATAATATATAAAGAGCTATTTTTTTCATTTCAGCAGTATTTAGAAAGTGAATGATAATGCAAACTGAACAGCGCGTGGGTTAGGGAACGAACAATAATCTGCTCCCATAGTGAAGATGCCGCTGTCTGCAAATTCAGGATCCAGGCCGGAGTATCCGGTAAAGGTCACCAGGTTCTGTAAAGTAACCGATGCACGGAGTCTTTCTAATCCAATCTTCTTAATGTAACGGGTAGGTACTGTATAACCTAATGTAATATCGCTCAGGCGGAAGAATGAACCGTTTTCCAACCAGCGGTCCTGATCGCTTCGACTGTTGCGGGAGTCTCCGTATACAATGCGCGGACGGTCGTTAACCGGGTGCTCTTGTGTCCAGGGGATAATGCCGTTGAAGTTGTTCTGGTTGTTGGCAAAGTCACCGGCTGCTGATGCCGAACCGTTCCATACTTTCTGCCCGAAGCGACCGTAGCCGTTGATGTTCAGGTCGAAGCCTTTGTAGGATGCACCGAGACTTATTCCTAATTCAAGTTTGGGCCAAGGGCTGCCTACTATCTGGCGGTCTTCGGATGATATATTACCGTCGCCGTTATAGTCGTCATACTTAATATCACCCGGCAAAGCATTAGGTTGTATGATCTTACCTTCTGAGTTTACATAGTTCCGTACTTCTTCTTCTGACTGGAAGATACCATTCATCTTGTAGAGATACCACATACCGAGCGGTTCACCGATTACGGTTTTGGCAAGAGTCGTATTGTAGACTGTTTGTCCGTATCCCAAATCAAGTACTTTATTCTTGATATGTGAAATGTTCAGTGAAGCGGAGTAGGCAAAGTCGCGAATCTGATCGTTCCAGCCGATTTCCATTTCAAATCCTTTATTTTCCAGGCTACCAGCATTCACGGCAGGTGCACCACCTTCATTACCCGAACTCATCAGGATGGGGAGGTAAACCAAGAGGTCTTTACTCTTTGAATAGAAATACTCAGCACTTAAACGGAAACGGTTATTGAATGCAACCAGGTCGAAACCGACGTTAGCGGTTGTTTTCTTTTCCCAAACCAGGTCATTGTTGGTTAACTGAGATTGAGTCATACCAATCAATATGTTTTCCGGACTTCCGAATACGGCGCGCGGAGCTGTGTTGATGGTGGACTGGTAGTCCCAATAACCGATACTACTGTTACCGAGAGTACCGTAATTGGCACGTATTTTCAGGTCATCAATCCAAGGTACATTGAAGAACTTCTCGCCACTAATACGCCAGCCCAATGAAACGGAAAGGAAGTTTCCCCAACGGTCATTCTTAGGTAGGCGGGAAGTACCGTCACGACGGGCTGTTACTTGTGCCAGGTATTTGTCGGCATAGGAGTAGTTGATGCGTCCAAGATAAGATATCAATGCTGATTCGCCATAGCTACCGCCTGCGGTGGTATTTCCGGTGGCAGCATCCAGAGATGTGATGTATTTGTCGCCTATCGTCAATGGATCGAGTTTGGTAATCCAACGTTTTTCTTCGTGGAACTTATTGTAAGTGATACCAAACAGTGCATTCACATCATGTTTACCGAATTTATGCTTAAAATTGTAGGTTTGCTCAATCAGTATATCATGATTCTTGGCACTATCGTAACCCAGATGCGCGGCATCGTCACCTTGTCCCATAACCCAATTACCTTTCTTGCGCAGGGAGTTCGTAACGCCCATATAACTTTTATAGGCAACATTCAGTTTTGCATCGAACATCCCAAAGAGTGAAATCTGCCCGTAGATGTTTCCGGTCAGGTATTCCTCTTCATTGTTTCGTATATACAAGTCCTGCATGGCTACTGAATTCAGGCCGTAAGAGTTGGCACGGTCTACATCGCCGTATCCGTATCCGCCGACATGTGACTCGTCATATACCGGAATAGTGGGTGGCATACCGATGAAGTCGCTCCAGGGATTACCGTTCAGTATCTTCCTGTCGGATTTGGTGTAGTAGAAATTCTCACCGTATGAGAAAATACCTTTCTGTCCGCTAGTGTTGATACGGAAGCCGTATTTGTCGTAACCGGTACGGTAGAGAGCACCATCATCGACCATGCGGTTCAGAGATGCGTAATACTTCACAGTTTTGGAACCTCCGGAAAGGGATACATTGTAGTTCTGCAATACACCTGTACCCAACATTTCATCTTGCCAGTCTGTATTTCCATCATAGTGGTTCTGGCGTTTTGTAACGCCTGAAACTCCTGCCAGGATGGCTTCGTCATAAGCACGGTCGTTATAAATCTTGTAAGTCTCTGCATCCATCAGGTCGTAGCGGGGGAGCCAACTTAGTGTCAGTTGTGAATCAAACTTCACTTTCAGGTCACCTTCTTTACCTTGCTTGGTAGTGATGATTACAACTCCATTTGCTGCACGTGAACCATAGATGGCTGCTGATGAGGCATCTTTCAATACTTGAATAGACTCAATGTCTTCTACATTGACACCCAAATCACTGCCACCATAGGCACCGTCGATGATGAATAACGGGTTGTTGTTGGTCAAACTACCCAGACCGCGAATGTTGATGGTGGCACTGGAACCCGGCTGTCCACTACTTGTAATCTTTACGCCCGAAGTAAGTCCGCGCATGGCTTCCACCACATTGCCCGAAACACGTTCGGCCAAAGCGTCTTCCTTTACCGTAGAAATGGAACCGAGCAGGTCTTTCTTCTTGACAGAGCCGTAACCAATTACAACTACTTCATCCAACATTTCATTTTCAGGCTCTAATGTGATGTTAATGACATTGTTAGTGCCTACTTTCACCTTTTGCTTGGTAAATCCGATAAAACTGAATTCGAGGGTAGCCCCCTGATTCACTTTGATTTCATATCTACCGTTGATGTCGGTGGTGGTTCCAAAGGTACGGTCACCGTCCTTCGCCAGAATGGATACTCCGGGAAGACTTTCCCCGGTATTATCGTTTACAGTGCCTGTGACGCTGACTTGTGCGTACAAATTGAGCGAGCACATGCAAAGACAGAATACTATTATTTGAATCGGTCTCATGTATTAAAATTTTAGAGGTTGAACGAAAAATATATTTTAGTTCAGGCAATTCCCTTCTCCTTTTTCACTCCGTGAGAAGTAGAAAAAGAAAGCGTTTATTTAGTAAGAGTGAGGAGCCGGTTAATTGGCTCCGGAGATGATAATTGCTCCTAAACCGGATATAAACAGAACGAACATGCAGGCCAGAAGAATATTTACCGTGCGGGAAGAACCTTTGAATTCTTTCCAGATAAATATGCCCCACAGGGCTGCGATCATGGGTGCTCCTCGCTCCATGTCCTAATGCGTAAGAGATAGCTGCACCGGCTTTTCCTGCTGCAATGTAACTGAGAGCCGTACCCAGTCCCCAAATAGCTCCTCCCAGCACTCCGACCATGTGTGTGCTGAACTTGCCTTGGAAATACTCCTTATAGCTCACCGGAGTACCTACAAACGTTTTTTTCATCACGATGGTATTGATAATGAAATTACTTATGAAGATACCTATTGCGAATATAAAGAATGCTGAATACGGAGTAGCCATTGTGGGGGTAGGTGACTCAAAATTGTTCAAGTCCATGGCGGCAGCAACAAACCGATAGAAGAAAGACATCAGTACACCGGCTATAATGGCAATGATAATCCCTTTCTTATTGGTGCTGCTTCCTTTCTGGTTCATCTTTCCGGCAGCTATGGCATTAAATATTATAGCCAATACGACGAGTGCCACACCACTGAACAGGATTACTGCATCGCCTTTAGGTTCACCGAAATAATTGACGAAAACACCTAATACCAAGGCTATGCCGACTCCTAACGGGAATGCTACCGTAAGCCCTGCCATAGAGACGGAAGCTGATAAAAGGATGTTGGACAGATTGAATATGACGCCTCCTGCAAAAGCACTTGCATAGTTCTCCATACTGATCTGCTTCAAATCTTCAACAAAACCGCGTCCGGCATCTCCCGTGCTGCCCAGAGTGAAACCTAAGAGGAGAGAGAAGGCAAGGATACCGATTACGTAATCCCAGTAGAACAATTCGTAACGCCAGGTTTTCCCGGCAAGTTTCTGTGTATTACCCCACGAACCCCAGCAGAGCATCGTGACAACGCAGAAAATAACTGCTAATGAATAACTGTCGACTATAAACATGGTATTAGATTTTAAATTACTATTTATAAAACATCAATTTCTTTACGATAGGGTAGGGAGGGCTGGGCTCCCATTCGGGTCACAGTGATGGACGCACATTTATTGGCGAATTTAACTGCATCCAACACATTTACATCTTCGGATAAAGCAACGCACAATGCACCACAGAAAGTATCTCCCGCTGCTGTTGTGTCTACGGCTTTGACTTTGGGTACGGGTACTTCATGGAATGTATCTTTTTCTTTAATCAATGCTCCTTTGGAGCCAAGGGTGATAACTACGATGTCCACTCCTTTGGCACTGATGATGTCTGCAGCTTTGCGTGCGCTTTCCCAATCGGTTACTTTGACGCCGGAGAGGATTTCAGCTTCCGTTTCATTGGGGATGATCATGTACAGGTTCTGTAGTAGTTTGTTGGAGAGCGCACGGGCAGGTGCTGGGTTTAGTATCACCTTGATGCCTTGTTCGCTGGCTATCTGGGCGGCATATTCCACTGTTTCAATAGGGATTTCCAATTGCATCAGCAGGATATCGCCTTTTTCTATGGTAGGCTGTGCCTTCCGGATGTCTTCGGGACTCAATGAACCATTGGCTCCGGAAGCGATGGCAATGCTGTTTTCTCCGTTCATATCCACCATAATTAATGCTACGCCCGAGGGGAGTGTGGGGTCTGAATAGATATTTTCAACATGAATACCTTCGTCTTCGTACTGTTCTATGGAACGTTTGCCGAACAAGTCATTTCCGGTTTTGGCTATGAAATGCACATTTCCTTTCAATCTGGCAGCGGCTACGGCCTGGTTGGCTCCTTTGCCTCCGGGATTCATCATGAAACTACCGCCTATGATTGTTTCTCCTGGTACAGGAAGACGATCGGCTTTGATGACCATATCTGTATTACAACTGCCTATTACAATGATATTTTTGCTCATGGTTACTTTATTAGTTTTAAGATTGAATAATTGAATATTGGATACTGTGCTTTCTTTTTCTATTCCAAAAGTATGCGATACTTAGTACATAAGCAAACAAAAAACTATGATTTTTAATACTGGTAAAATGAATATAATTATAAATTGATACATTTAAATAATTGATATATAAATATATAATAAATGGTTGATCGTAATGAATATGATATTAGTAATATTGGTAAAGCCTATATTATTCCGTGAAAATATTGCTTGCTTTCATTTTTTTCTCTACCTTGCTATCGTAAAAGATGTGTATCTAAAAAAATCTGCTAATACTATGCTAAAGTCCGAATCCCTCATTCATCTGATTAATAATCTCACTAAACAGGAGAAGAAAGAATTCTCCCTGTATATCTCTAATAAACCGGAGAAGGATTATATCTTTCTTTTCAGGTTGATTGATGATAAAAAAGTAAGTGATCCCGAAGAATTGAAGATGTCTTTTCTGGCAGCTAAACCTACTTCTTCATTTAATACGGTAGTTATTTATTTATTTGATTTGTTGATAGACATATTGACCCGGTTGCGGACAGAGCAGGACAGTTATTATCTCTTGTTCAATGAATTGCTGCACGCAAGGGTTTTGTATGAGAAATCCATGTATCAGGAATGCTTTCAGGTATTGAAAAAGGTAAAAGAGAAAGCGGTGTATTATGAAAATCACTTTGCGTTGTTGGTAGCGCAAAGGTTGGAACTGAACTATCTTCTGACATTGGATTTTGAAGATATGGATGAACAAAAGCTGCTGAATAAGCAATATAAGATGAATAATACATTAAAAAGTATCCGCCAACTGAATGAGCAGTCTTCACTGTATGAGCTGTTGAAGTATAGAATGATAAACAGAGGGGCTTCGAGGTCACTTGAGGAAACTCAGAAATTAGATGACTTGGTAACCAGTGAAATCAGTATTGTAGCAAGTGCAGGCGTTGAGAACTTTGAAATAAAAAAGAATCATCAGTTATTCCAGGCGAATTACTTTATCACAGTAGGGGATTACAAAGCAGCATTTAACTCGTTTGTAGAATTGAACAAGCTCTTTGAAGAGAACAGCCATTTGTGGAATAATCCTCCGGTCTATTACCTGATGACGGTGGAAGGTATGCTGGAAAGTCTGCGTATCATGCACAATTATGAGGGCATGAATTATTTCATTCAAAAGTTGGCGAAGTTGTCTTCGCCATCATCCAGTTTCCAGCTGAATGTTGTGTATGTGATCTTTATCTACCGGTTGTTTTCGTTTATTGATGCAGGTGATTTCGATAAAGCAGGAATATGGATTGCTGAACATCAAACCTCGTTGATTGATAAGATGCTACTGCTGAAGGAGCAACAACAGGCGGAAATGTCATTGTATATTGCTCTGATCCATTTAGGAAATGGGGAGTACAGGAAAGCCCGGAAACGGCTGAGTGCGACTATCGGTAGAGGTCATTTATATTCTCTTCCGTTGTTTCGTACCATTAGGATCGTGAATGTGATGATTCATTATGAATTGGGGGATGTAGACTATATTCAGTCTGAAATTCGCTCTATCAAGCGGGAAATGTCCAAAAACAAGGGATATAATCTGAAGGTGGAATCCTTTTTGCTTAAGTTCCTGAATTATTCTTTCGCTGATACGAATCGGAAAAAGCGTGCGGAGATATGGGAAAGTATGGCGGAAGAAGTCCATGCCTTGTATGCAGATAAATATGAAACTCAGATTCTGCGTAAGTTCGACTTTGTGGCATGGGTTGAGGCTAAGATATTTGAGGTGCCTTTGAGTGATATTCTGAAGCGGGAACACGCTTCAAAGAGTAAATGGCAGCATCGATAGAATGAATGAGGATCTATCAAAATAAGAATTGTACATCCTCATTCATTCTATTTCTATGCTTTCTTCTTTCCGTAGAAGAACATGAAGTACACGCCTATAATCACGAACGGAACGCTGAGCCATTGTCCCATATTCAGTGACATGCTATTCTCGAAATCTACCTGGTTCTCTTTCAGGAATTCCACGAAGAACAGGAATACGAATATCTCTGTGAGACAGAGGCCGAAGAAGAAACCACGATGTAATTTCTTGCTATAATTCTTATACAAGAAAATCATGATCAGGAAGAATATGAAATAAGCGATGGCCTCGTAAAGCTGTGCCGGATGGCGGGGGAGCATATCTACCCGTTCGAATACGAAAGCCCAGGGTACATCGGTTGCTTTACCTATGATTTCGGAGTTCATCAGGTTGGCGAGGCGGATGAAGCAGGCGCAGATAGGGGTGGACACGGCTATCATGTCCAGCACATCCATGTAGTGCATCTTAGTTTTGCGGCAGTACATCCACAAGGCAATAATCAATCCGAGTGTTCCGCCATGGCTGGCAAGACCTGCATAACCGGTCCATTTCCAACCACCATCGGGCAAAAACTGTATGGGTAATATCATTTCCCAGAAATGATGCAGGTAATATTCCGGCTGATAGAATAGGCAGTGCCCTAATCGTGCTCCGATGAGAATACCGAAGAAACAATAGAAGAACAGCGGTTCGAACTTGTCGTCACCAATTTTTTTGTCTTTATACTGGTAACGAACTACAAAATAGGAGCATGCGATGCCAATGACCCACAATAGGCCGTAATAACGGACGGGTACATGACCGAACAGGTTGAACAGTTCGGGGTTGGGGTTCCAGTTGATGGTTAGTAATGAGAGCATATTTTCAATATATTTGGTTTACAAATGAGCTTATTTACTTTTTATTGCTTGTTTTTCCCATAAAAGAGCATGAAATATATTCCGATGATAACGAACGGAACGCTGAGCCATTGCCCCATGTTGAGAGTCATTGTACTCTCGAAATCCACTTGGTTTTCTTTCAGGAACTCCACAAAGAAGCGGAAGACGAATATCTCTGTCAGGCAAAGTCCGAAGAAGAAACCTCGGTGCAACTTTTGGCCATGGTCTGATTTCTTATATAAGTAAATCATTCCCAGGAAGAAGATAAAGTAGGCGATTGCTTCGTAAAGCTGTGCCGGATGGCGGGGTAGCATATCTACTTGTTCGAATACAAAAGCCCAGGGCATATCGGTTGGCTTGCCAATGATTTCGGAGTTCATCAGGTTGGCAAGGCGGATACAGCAGGCGCAGATGGGGGTGGCTACGGCTATCATGTCCAGTACGTCCATGTAGTGCATTTTGGTTTTGCGGCAATATAGCCACAGGGCGATGATTAGTCCGAGGGTGCCGCCATGACTGGCAAGTCCCTTGTAGCCTATCCATTTCCAGCAT